>NZ_WWFY01000860.1:0-1276 GCF_009864975.1 Pseudonocardia sp. SID8383 | reverse complement strand
GCCCGCGCGGCCGGGACCCCGGTCGTCGCCGTCGCCGGGCAGGTGACCCTCGGCCCGGCCGCACTGCGGGCCGCGGGTTTCCTCGCGACCTACGCGCTCACCGACACCGCCCTCGACCACCGCGACGCGGTCGACCGCGCCGCCGAGCTGCTGCGTCTGCTCGGCGCCCGGATCGCCACCGACCACCCGTCCCCCACCCGCCCGATGATCAGGAGCAGACCGTGACCGACCCCTCGCTCATCGACCTCGCCTCCCGCGCGCTCGGCGGCTCGGTCGTCGCCGCGAACGACGAGTTCTTCGCCCAGCGCGAGAACCTCATCACCGCCGCCCCGCCCCGCTTCGACCCCGACGAGTTCGGTCTGAAGGGCAAGGTCTACGACGGCTGGGAGACCCGGCGCCGCCGCGAGCCCGGCCACGACTGGGCCCTGGTCCGCCTGGGCGCGCCGGGCGTGGTGGACCACGTCGTCGTCGACACCTCCTGGTTCAAGGGCAACTACCCGCCGGAGATCGCCGTCGAGGCGACCGCCGTCGACGGCCACCCCTCCCCCGACGAGCTGGAGAAGGCGCCCTGGCACGAGATCGTGCCGCGCTCGGCGTGCGCCGGGCACACCGCCAACGTCTATCCGGTGACCGACATCCGCCGGGCCACCCACCTGCGGCTGATCATGCACCCGGACGGCGGGATCGCCCGGTTCCGGGTGCTCGGCCGGGTGCTGCCCGACCCGCGGTTCCTCGAGGGCACCGTGGACCTGCTCGCGGCGGAGAACGGCGGGCACGTCACCGGCTGCTCCGACGAGTTCTACTCCTCCCCCGGCAACCTGCTGCTGCCCGGGAAGGCACGGCACATGGGCGAGGGCTGGGAGAACGCGCGGCGCCGCGACGGCGGCAACGACTGGGTCGAGTTCGCGCTCGCCGCGGGCGGGGTCCCGCGGCACGTGGAGGTCGACACGACCTGGTTCGTCGGGAACGCACCGGGCTGGGTCTCGATCAGCACCCGCGACGAGCGCACCGGCGGGTCGTGGACGGTGCTGCGCGACCGCGAGCGGGTGCAGCCCGACACCCGGCACCGTTTCCTGCTGCCCGGCGCCGCACCGGCCACCCACCTGCGTCTGGACGTGTTCCCCGACGGCGGGCTGTCCCGGCTGCGGTGCTGGGGCGAGCTGGACGAGGACGGCGCGGCCGCCGTGCGCCGCGCCCTCGACGCGGCGGGCTGACGGCCCGGGGCCGGTCGGGGTCAGGTACCGGCGGAGACCGGCCTGCCACCCGTGCGGTCGTC
>NZ_WWFY01000859.1:0-1309 GCF_009864975.1 Pseudonocardia sp. SID8383 | reverse complement strand
TCAGCCGACCGCGGGGACCCGCTCGGACTCCGGCGGCGGGCCGGGCGGGGTGCCGTCGCCGAACGGGCGCCCGCCCAGCTCCTCGCGGCCGTGCGCGGTCGTCCAGCCGGCGGTGTCGGGCCCCTTCGGGACGATCCCGGTCGGGTTCACCGACGCGTGCACGCCGTAGTAGTGCTGCTTGACCTGCTCGAAGTCGATGGTGTCGCCGAAGCCGGGGGTCTGGAACAGGTCCCGGGCGTAGGCCCACAGCACGGGGAGCTCGGTGAGCTTGTGCCGGTTGGCCTTGAAGTGGCCGTGGTAGGCGGCGTCGAAGCGGACCAGGGTCACCCACAGCCGGATGTCGGCCTGGGTGATCGAGTCACCGACCAGGTAGCGGCGCGTCGACAGGTGCTCGGACAGCTCGTCCATCCGCGACCACAGGGCGTCGTAGGCGCGGTCGTAGGCGCGCTGGGACGAGGCGAACCCGCACTTGTAGACGCCGTTGTTGACGTCGTGGAAGATCCCCTCCCCGATCTCGTCGATCGCCTCCGGGTCGGTCCACAGGTCCGGGGCGCCGTCGCGGTGGAGCCCCCGCCACTGGGTCGACAGGTCGCGCTCCAGCAGCGCGTACTCGTTGGTGACGACCTTGCCCGAGGCGACCTCGACCATGGCAGGGACGGTGACACCCTCGTCGTAGCCGGGGACGGCCTTCTCGTAGGCCTCGCGCAGGTACTCGATGCCGAGCACGGGGTCGACGTTCCCCGGATCGAGGTGGAAGCGCCAGCTGCGCTCGTCGTGCAGCGGGCCCGCGATGCCCATCGAGATCGCGTCCTCCAGCCCGAGCAGCCGCCGGGTGATGATCACCCGGTTCGCCCACGGGCAGGCGCGCGCGCCGACGAGGCGGTAGCGGCCCGCCTCGACCGGCCACGGCGACGACCCGTCGGCCGTGATCCGCTCGGCCACCCCGAGCGCCTCCCGTACGAACTCACCGCTGTCCTGGTCGGTCCCCATGCCGCCGACGCTAGCCCTGTGGTCGGATGGGCGCATGGGCGTCGACGGTGACCTCGCACGCGGTCTGTCCGAGCTGGTCGCGCCGGGTTCCCGGGTGGCGCTGGCCGACGGTTGCGGGCTCCCCTACGCGCTCGCCCGCCCGCTCTCGGCGGTCGCGGCCCGTGCCGGGGGTGTGCGGCTCGTGCTGGGCTGGGTGCCCGGCCCGGCCCCGGACCTCGAGCCGGACGCGTTCGCCGACATCCGCACCGTCGTCGGGGGGCCGGGAGCGCGGACGCTGATCGAGTCCGGGCGCGCGCACCGGGTCCCGGCCCGGCTCTCG
>NZ_WWFY01000858.1:0-1332 GCF_009864975.1 Pseudonocardia sp. SID8383 | reverse complement strand
CGCGCCCGGGGCCGCGGCGAGCCGAGCTCGACGCGCAGGCGGGGCAGCACGTCGGCGGCCGAGAGCCGGGTCAGCGCCCAGGACAGCATGTCGCGGACGAACGGGTCCGGCTCGGCCGCGCACCGCTCGACCAGGACACCGGCGAGTGCGGGGTCGGGGGCCGACCCGGCGGTGAGCGCCGCCCGCAGCCGGGTCGAGGCGTCGTCGGCGGCCAGGGCCGCACGGAGGTCCTGCGGTGTCGTCATGGGCACCACCCCAGACCCTGTCACGGTGTGAAGGTCAAGCCCCGCGTGCAGGTTCAGGGCCGCGCCTCCAGCCACGGCCGCAGGTACTCACGGTCGTAGGGGACCTCCGCCGGGATCAGCGCGACCAGCCGCCGCACGCGCTCGGCGGCGTCGCGGGTCAGTCGGGCGTCGTCGTCGCGGGTCAGGGACTGCTCCGGGCCGAACCGGCGGGCCGCCTCCACGATCAGCCCGACCGCGGCGCGCAGGTCCTCGAGGTCGCCGTCGGCATCGGCCGGGTCCAGCCCGGCCTCGCGCATCCGGTCGGCCGGGCGACGCAGCTGTTCCTCCAGCCAGCCCCAGGGGTCCGCGGTGAGGGCTTCGGAGAACACCCGGTCGCCGGGCTCGACGCCGTCGAACGACGGGTGGACGTGCGCGGCCGCCCACTCGCCCGGTCGGTCCATGCGGTCGAACAGGTCCGCCCGCCAGAACGGCCGGTCCACGACGAGCCGCTGCCCCGCGGACTCGCTGCCCCGGTGCGGCTGCGGGTCGAGCAGCAGCAGCTCCACCCGGGCGCCGCGCTCCATGGTGGCGTCGGCACCGATCTCGAACCAGCGCCGGACCTGGACGGCGAGACGGGTGAAGGAGAAGGTGATCAGCACGGTCGTACTCCCGTTCGGGTGAGCTGGTCGGCGAGGTCGGTCAGGTCCGTGGCGTGCAGGTCGAACCGGTCGTGTGCGCCCGGCGGGTCGCCACCGGGCCGGTCGACGTATGCGGTGCGCATCCCGGCGGCCGCCGCACCCCGGAGGTCCCACGCGTGGGCCGCAACCATCAGGAGCCGATCGGGCGGGACCGCCGCGGCCTCGACCGCGAGCCGGTAGACCTCCGGGGCGGGCTTGTACGACGCGGCGCCCTCCGCCGACAGAGCGAGGTGCCAGCGCAGCCCCGCCCCCGCGGCCAGCCGCAGCAGGGTGGAGCGGCTCGCGTTCGACAGCCCCACCACCGGGAACCGGCCGGCGAGCCGGGTGATCCCGTCGGACGAGTCCGGCCACGCCGGATGCCGCGCCCCGGCGCCGGCCAGCGCCGCGACGACCTGCGGGGCGCCGACACC
>NZ_WWFY01000087.1:0-2349 GCF_009864975.1 Pseudonocardia sp. SID8383 | reverse complement strand
TCGGCAGGGTGAGCGCCCGCCCCGCCACCACCAGCACGACGTCGTCGCACACCCGCGCGACGGCGGCGTTCAGCTCACCCAGCCGGTCACGGAACAGCCGCCCGGCGCGGGTGTCCGGCACGACTCCCAGCCCCGTCTCGGCGGAGACCAGCACCAGCGGTCCCGGCGCGGCGGCCACCGCGGCGACCAGGCCGTCGACGGCGGCGTCGACCGTGGCGGGCACGACCGGGGCGTCCCAGGCGCCGGCATCGTCGAGGACCCCGGTCAGCCAGGTCGCCAGGTCGTCGACCAGCACCGGGCCGGGCCGGGCGAGTGCGGTCGCCAGCTCGGTGCCGCCGACCTCCTCGGTGGTCCAGTGGGCGGGACGCCGGGCGGCGTGCGCGGCGATGCGCGCGTCCCAGTCGGTGTCGCCGGGGATCCGCCGGCCGGTCGCGAGGTAGCGGACCGCCGCGTCGTCGCCGAGCAGTTCCTCGGCGTGCCGCGACTTGCCGGAGCGCGTGCCCCCGAGGACGAGCGTCCGCAGTTCGACGGGAGGAGTCACGCCGCACATCGTGTCCTACCGGTCCCCGGTAGCGTCGCGAAGGTGCTCGATCATCTGGTCCTGGCCACCCCCGACGTCGACGACACCGCCGCTGACCTGGCCGGACGTCATCTCCACACGCTCGAGGGTGGGCCGCACGTCGGTGTCGGCACCCGCAACCGGCTGGCCGGGATCGGGCCGGGCCGGTACCTGGAGGTCGTCGGCCCCGACCCCGCGCAGGACGAGCCGGGCGCACCGCGCCCGTTCCGGATCGACACCCTGACCGCACCCGCGCTGGTGACCTGGGCGGTGCGTGTCGACGACCTCGACGCCGCGCTCGACGCGGCCCGCGCCGCCGGGCACGACCCGGGACCCGCCCGGGACATGTCCCGTAGGCGCCCGGACGGCACGCTGCTCGCGTGGCGGCTCGCGTTCCCGCCCGACGACGCGGGTGGGGTGCTGCCGTTCCTCATCGACTGGGGCATCACCCGGCACCCGTCGTCCGACCTGCCGGTCCCGGCGAGCCTGCGCACGCTGCGCCTGACCCACCCCGAGCCGGAGCGGGTGACCGCACTGCTCGACGCGGTCGGTGCGGGTGGGGAGGCCGAGGTCGTCGCGGGGGAGACGCCGTCGCTGCAGGCCGTGCTGGACCTGCCCGGCGGGCCGCTCGTGCTCTGAGAGCAGGGGCCCGCCGGGACGGTGTCAGACCGTGTCGCCGCGCTTGACGCGCGGCTTGGGCACGCGCATGCGGCGCGGCTGGGTGGCGCGGGAGAACGCGTACCACCCGGTGCCGAGGCCCTTGATCTCCTCGTCGGGGAACTTCGCGCGGGCCTTCTTCAGGACCTGCATGCCCAGCAGCGTGCCCTCGACGACCATCACGATCAGCATCAGGAACGTGAACAGCGTGACGTACTGCTGGATCACCGGGTTCTGGATCAGCGCGGCGACCAGCACGAGCGCGGCCAGCGGCAGGAACAGCCCGATGACGTGCGGGCGCGAGTCGACGATGTCGCGCACGTACGCCCGCACCTTGCCGCGGTCGCGGGGGAGCAGCACGCGGTCGTCGCCGGCGTCCATCCGCTTGCGGCGCTCCAGTGCCTTCGCCCGGCGCTCGTCCTTCGACGGCCGGGTGGCGCGGGCCAGCTTCGCGGCCTCCCGCTGGGTGCGCGGCGGGGGCGGCGCGGGACCGCGCCGCCTGCCCTCGGCGTCACGGCGCTTCGGTGTCGCCCGGCCCTTGCCGGGGGTGGTGTGGGGACGCGAGCGGGTCGCGCCCTCGTCCTCCGTCTCCGCAGCGTCCGTGCCCGCCGGGGACTCGACGGCCGTCTGACCGGCCTGGTCGGAGCTCTCGGAGCGGCGCAGGAACCTCACAGGTGTCCACAATACGGGCCGCCGCTAGCCTGCCCCGCATGCGCATCGTGGTGGCTCCCGACTCCTTCGGCGGAACCCTCAGCGCACGGGAGGCGGCCGAGGCGATCGCCGCGGGCTGGCGGCGCGGCGTGCCGGGCGCCGACGTCGCGATCGTCCCCCTCGCCGACGGCGGCACCGGCTTCGCGGAGGTCCTGCACACCGCGCTCGGCGGGACCGTGCACGAGCTGGAGGTCACCGGTCCGCTCGGTGACCCGGTGACCGGGTCCTGGCTGCGCGTCGGCGACACGGCCTACCTGGAGTGCGCCTCGGCGTGCGGGCTGCACCACGTCCCGCGCGAGGACCGGGTCCCCGGGGTCGCCCGCACCGCGACGACGTCCGGGGTGGGGGAGCTGCTCGCCGCCGCCCGCGACGCCGGCGTCACGACCGCCGTCGTGGGGCTCGGCGGGTCCGCCACCACCGAC
>NZ_WWFY01000857.1:0-1534 GCF_009864975.1 Pseudonocardia sp. SID8383 | reverse complement strand
TGGGCCGGGTCCCCCGCGGTGCCCGACGCCGCCGACGCCGCGGTCGCCGAGCTGACCGAACGCGGCCCGGCACCGTCCTGGACGCGGCCGCAGCGGGCGGCCGCGCTGGCCGGGATCGTCGCGCTGGAGCTGGTGTCGCTGCTGGCGCTGGTCCCGGCGGTGCTGCTGGTGTGGTCGTCGTTGCTGCTGTTCGGCGACGGCCCCGCCCTGCTCGTCGCGGCCCTGGTCGGGCCGGTGTTCGTGGTGACGGTGTGCGTACTGGTGGCTGTCGGCCGGTGGGCCGTCGCGCCCCGCACCGGGCCCGGGGTCTTCGCGGCGCGCTCCGCGCTGGGGCTGCGCAAGTGGTTCGGCGACACGCTGCTCGAGATGAGCCTGAGCTACACCAACTCGCTGTACTCGACGCTCTACACGGTCGGCTGGTTGCGGCTGCTCGGCGCCCGGATCGGGCGCGGCGCGGAGGTGTCCACCGCCTCGCACATCGACCCGGAGATGCTGACGATCTCCCAGGGCAGCTTCGTCGCGGACATGGCGAGCGTGGGCAGCGCGACCTTCCACAACGGCTGGATGGTCCGCCGTCCGACGCTGGTGGGGCGGCGCGCGTTCGTCGGGAACGCCGCCGTCGTCCCGGCCGGGTCGACGCTCGGCGACGAGTCGCTGATCGGCGTCGCGACGGTGCCCCCGGCGTCGGGCGTGCCGCACGACACCACCTGGCTGGGGTCTCCGGCGATGCACCTGCCGGTGCGCCAGGACTCCGGGGACCACCCGGAGTCGCTGACGTTCACGCCCTCACGGCGCCGCGTCGCGGAGCGGCTCGGCATCGAGTTCCTCCGGGCCACGCTGCCCGCCTCGGCGATCTCGGTGTCGATCTACCTGTTCCTGCAGGGGCTGTCCGGCGTGGCCCGCACCGGCGCCGCGTGGCAGGTCGTGCTCGCGGCACCGGTGCTGGCGCTCGCCTCGGCGCTCGCGCTGGTCCTGCTGGTCGCCGCGGTGAAGTGGCTGGTCGTGGGCACCTACCGGCCGCGGACCGAGCCGCTGTGGAGCCGGTTCGTGCGCCGCTCGGAGTTCGTCACCGGACTCTACGAGGCCTCCGCGGTGCCCGGGCTGCTGAGCATGCTGTCCGGGACCCCGTTGCTGCCGCCGATGCTGCGGCTGCTCGGCGCCCGGATCGGGCGGCGGACCTGCGTGTCGACGACCTACCTCACCGAGTACGACCTGGTGGAGATCGGGGACGACGCCGTCGTCGGGCGGGACGTGTCGCTGCAGACCCACCTGTTCGAGGACCGGGTCATGAAGATGTCGACGGTGTCGGTCGCGGACGGCGCGTCGGTCGGGGACCGGGCGATCGTGCTCTACGACGCCGTGGTCGGCGCCGGGGCGCGGCTCGACCCGCTGTCGCTGGTGATGAAGGGCGAGCACCTGCCGCCCGGCTCCCGGTACCGGGGCATCACCGCCCGCGCGGTGCCCGACGCCGCACCGGCCGACGCGGCACCGGCCGTGCCGCCTGCCGTGCTGCCCGCCGTGCAGCCCGCCGCGG
>NZ_WWFY01000856.1:0-1577 GCF_009864975.1 Pseudonocardia sp. SID8383 | reverse complement strand
GTCCGCGCCGCGACGGCGGCACCGGCCCGCCGGGCGTAGCGCAGCCGCAGCGGCAGCCAGCCGAGCAGCACCGGCAGCAGCATCACCAGCGGGACGACGACCAGCGCCCCCGTCGCGAGGGTGCCGACGGCGTCGCCGAACTCCCGCCCCGCCGCGACGAGCTCGGTGCCCGCCCCCGCGGCCGGATCCAGCGCGCGGGCCAGGTCGGACCCGATGAACGGGATCGAACCGACCGCCCCGGCGACGCCGGTGAAGGTGTCGGAGACCCGTCCGCCCGCGGCGACCAGCGAGTCTCCGGGCCCACGCAGCGCGGACAACCCGTCGTGCACGGCCACGCCGGCGGTGACGGCGAGGACCGTCCACAGCAGCGCGACGACGTCGGCGACGACCTGGCGGGCGATCCGGTCGGGGCGTTCGGCGTACCAGCGCATCGGACCTGTCTACCGGGACCGGAAACCGGTCGTCCCCGCGGCCCGCCCGTGCTCTGCCGGCGGGTGGACCGTTCGCTCTCCCTCGACCGCGCCTCCTGGGACGACCGCGTCCCGCTGCACGCGCAGAGCCCCGACTACGGCGTGGACGCACTCGTCGCCGATCCCACGAGTGGAACCACGGCCTCGGTGAGATCGTCACCGCGCTCCTCGACCAGGGACCGACGCTGTCCGGTCTCACCGAGCACCGGGCCGTCCCCTGGGAGGCCCTGCCCGGCCGGATGGCCGAGGACGACGACGGCGAGTGGCACGTGACCGACGGCCTCCCCGATGTGCCACTGGGTGTCACCGTCCAGGCGACGCGCTGACCGGGCCGGTCACGAAGGCGCAGGCCCGGTCCGGGCGTGGATGCCGGGTGGGCGGGCCGACGTCGCGTTCCGCGGAACGCGGTCCGTCCTCCCGCCCACCGGTTCCGCGCCGGTCTCCGGCGGTCTCCCACCGGCCGGTGCGCTGTGGCCCGCGTCCTCTTCCGGCCGTGTGGGTGCTCGGTCGCCCGGCGGAGGACCTGCGGGGTTCAGGCCGCGGCGGCCGTCGTGCCGGGCGGGAGCAGGGCGTCGAGGATCGGCTCGGGGTCGAGCCGGTCGCCGTACCAGTCCGGGGTGAGGGTGCTGCGATCGATCCGCAGCCGGGCCCGCGTGTTCCGTTCGACGAGGGACTCGGCGCTGCCGTCCAGCGGTCTGCCCGTGGCCTCGACGGCAGTGCCGTCGGGCCGGTGGAACAGCCAGTCCTCGCCGGGTGGGCGCAGGACCAGGTAGCCGTGATCGTGCACCAGCCGGTGGTGGAACGAGCAGAGCAGGACCAGGTTGTCGACGTCCGTCGGCCCGCCCCGCAGCCAGTGCCGGACGTGGTGGGCGTGCAGGTGGCGTGTGTGGTGGCACCCCGGGAACCGGCAGCAACCGCCGCCGTCGGCGGTCAGGGCGGCGATCTGCGCCGGGCTCGCCAGGCGCCTGCTCCGGCCGAGGTACATCCGGTTCGCGGCGCGGTCGGTGAGCAGCACCCGGGCCCGGGCGTCGCAGGCCAGGCGCTCGGCGGTGCTCGCGGCGATCTCGGGGCCGCCGGCGAGGCGCGCGGTGCCGGTCCCCGCGTCGA
>NZ_WWFY01000855.1:0-5301 GCF_009864975.1 Pseudonocardia sp. SID8383 | reverse complement strand
AGGGGCCGGCTGCGGGCGGCGAGCCCGGTCCAGCCGGTACGGGGCGGGGCCCCCGCGGCGCGGGGCCCCCAGACACTGGGGTCGGCGTCGGCGAGCCGGGAGGCGACGGTATCGCCGGCCAGCTCGGCGGCGATCCGCCGGGCCGCTCCGGCGAACGGCTCACCGGCGAGCCGCACCCGCACCGGGGACGGTGCGGGTGCGGACGGGCCGCCGGTGGCGGCGGAGCCGAGGTCGGCCCCGTCGCCACCGGGAGTGGCCTCGTTCAACTACTTCGCGGAGTCGAGCTGGCTGCGGACGGTGTCCTGCAGCTCGGTCCAGGACTTCTCGAACTTCTCGACGCCCTCGTTCTCCAGGGTGAGGAACACGTCGTCGAGGTCGATGCCCTGGCCCTCCAGGTCGGTGAAGACCTGCTGCGACGCCCCGGCCGTGTCGGTGACCTTGTCCCCGTCGACCTCACCGTGGTCGGCGAAGGCCAGCAGGGTCTTCTCCGGCATCGTGTTGACGGTGTTGTCCACGACCAGCGCGGACACGTACAGCGTGTCCGGGTAGTCCGGGTTCTTCACCCCGGTGGAGGCCCACAGCGGGCGCTGGGCGTGCGCGCCGTGGGCGGCGAGGGCGTCCCAGCGGGCACCGGAGAACGCGTCGCGGTAGGCGGCGTAGGCCAGCCGCGAGTTCGCGACGGCCGCCTTGCCACGCAGGCCGAGCGCGGTGTCGCCACCGATCTTCTCCAGCCGGCCGTCGATCTCGGAGTCCACCCGGGACACGAAGAACGAGCCGACCGAGTGGATCCGGGACAGGTCCTGCCCGTTCGCCTTCGCCTGCTCCAGACCGGTCAGGTAGGCGTCCATCACGAGCTTGTAGCGCTCGACGGAGAAGATCAGCGTCACGTTGACGCTGATGCCCTCGGCGGTGGCCCGGGTGATGGCCGTCAGGCCCTCCTCGGTCGCCGGGATCTTGACCAGCAGGTTCGGCCGGTCGACGGCCTTGAAGAGCTCGCTCGCCTGCGCGGCGGTGCCCTCGGTGTCGTGTGCGAGGCGCGGGTCGACCTCGAGCGACACCCGGCCGTCGACGCCACCGGTGCGCTCCCAGACGCCGGAGAACACGTCGCAGGCGTGCTGGACGTCGGCGACGGTGATCTCGCGGATCGCGGTGTCGATGTCGGCACCGCGGGCGGCCAGCTCGCGGACCTGCTCGTCGTAGGCGGCGCCGTCGGACAGCGCACCGGCGAAGATCGTCGGGTTGGTGGTCACCCCGACGACGTGCTTGTCCTCGATCAGGGTGGCGAGGTTGCCGCTGGTCAGGCGCTCCCGGGACAGGTCGTCGAGCCAGATGGACACCCCGGCCGCGGACAGTGCAGCCAGTCGATCGTTGCTCATGATTCTCTCCTTGCGATCGGGTGCCGTCGGTTCAGGAGGACTTCTCGGTCGCGGCGAGGGTCTCCCGCGCGGCCGTGGCGACGGTGTCGGCGGTGAAGCCGAACTTCTCGAACAGGGTGGCCTGGTCGGCGCTGGCACCGAAGTGCTCGATGGACACCGACCGGCCGAGCTCACCGACGTAGCGGTACCAGGGCATCGCGATGCCGGCCTCGACCGAGACACGGGCCGTGACCTCGGTCGGCAGGACAGACTCCCGGTACTGCTCGTCCTGGGCCTCGAACCACTCGACGCACGGCATCGAGACGACCCGGGTGCCGACGCCCTCGCCCTCGAGCTGCTCGCGGGCGGCCAGCGCCAGGTGCAGCTCGGAGCCGGTGGCGATGATGATCACCTGCGGGACGCCGGACGCGGCCTCGGCGATGACGTAGCCACCGCGGGCGACGCCCTCGGCGGAGGTCCCGGCGACGGTCGGGACGTTCTGCCGGGTCAGCGCGAAGCCGATCGGGCCGCCGTCGGGCCGCTCGAGGGCCGCCTTCCAGGCGTACGCGGTCTCGTTGGCGTCGCCGGGGCGCACGACCGACAGACCGGGGATGGCCCGGAGCGACGCCAGGTGCTCGATCGGCTGGTGGGTCGGGCCGTCCTCGCCCAGACCGATCGAGTCGTGCGTCCACACGTAGATCGGGTTGGTCTTCATCAGCGCGGCCAGCCGGACGGCGGGGCGCATGTAGTCGGAGAAGACGAGGAACGTGCCGCCGTAGACCCGGGTCGGGCCGTGCAGCGAGATGCCGTTGAGCACCGCGCCCATGGCGTGCTCGCGGACACCGAAGTGCAGCGTGCGGCCGTAGGGGGAGGTGGTCCACATACCCGTCGACGCCGACTTGGGCCCGAAGGAGTCGGCGCCCTTCATCGTGGTGTTGTTCGACTCGGCCAGGTCGGCCGAGCCGCCCCACAGCTCGGGCAGCACCTCGGCGAGAGCGCCGAGCACGGCACCGGAGGCCTTCCGGGTGGCCATGCCCTTCTCGTCGATGTCCCAGTGCGGCAGGGAGTCCTCCCAGCCGTCCGGCAGCCGGCCCGCCTTCAGCCGCTCCAGGAGCTGCTTGCGCTCGGGCTCGCGCTCCGCCCACTCGTCGAAGGTGCCCTGCCAGGAGTCGTGCGCGTCGCGCGAGCGCTCGCCGACCGCGCGGGTGTGGGCGAGCACGTCGTCATCGACGTCGAACTCCTTGTCCGGGTCGAAGCCCAGGACCCGCTTGACCTCGCGGACCTCGTCGTCGCCCAGCGCGGAACCGTGCGCGGCCCCGGTGTTCATCTTGTTCGGCGACGGGAAGCCGATCACGGTCTTCAGCACGATGATCGACGGGCGCCCGGTCTCGGCCTTCGCTGCCTCGAGCGCGGCGAGGATGCCGGTGACGTTCTCGCCGCCGTCGACGACCTGGACGTGCCAGCCGTAGGACTCGTACCGCTTCGCGGTGTCCTCGTTGAAGGCGATGTTGGTGTCGTCCTCGATGGAGATCTCGTTCGCGTCGTAGATCACCGTGAGGTTGCCCAGCTCCTGGCGACCGGCCAGCGACGACGCCTCGGAGGTGACGCCCTCCTCGATGTCGCCGTCGGAGGCGATCACGTAGATCTGGTGGTCGAACGGCGAGGCACCCTCGGGGGCGTCCGGGTCGAACAGGCCGCGCTCGCGGCGGGCCGCGATCGCCATGCCGACGGCCGAGGACAACCCCTGGCCCAGCGGGCCGGTGGTCATCTCGACGCCGCGGGTGTGCCCCCACTCCGGGTGGCCCGGGGTCAGCGAGCCCCACTTCCGGAGCTGCTCCAGGTCCTCCCGCTCCAGGCCGTAGCCGGCCAGGAAGAGCTGGATGTAGAGGGTGAGGCTGGAGTGCCCGGCGGACAGGACGAACCGGTCACGGCCCATCCAGTCGGGGTCGGCCGGGTCGTGCCGCATGACGCGCTGGAACAGCGTGTACGCCAGCGGGGCCAGGCTCATCGCGGTGCCGGGGTGTCCGCTGCCGCACTTCTGGACCGCGTCCGCGGCCAGTACACGGACGGTGTCCACGGCCCTGCGGTCGAGGTCGGTCCAGTCGTCGGGGACGTGCGCGCGGGTGAGCGCGGCGACGGCGCTGTCCCCGGCGTGGGGGGACGTAGCGGTGTCGGACAAGGCGATGGCTCCTGTACTCGCGTCGACGAATGTCGGTCTGCCGGTCGTGGATCCGGATGCCCGCCCGGTGGTCGCGGCCGTTCCGGTGGCGGCGACGTCGGCGGGTGTGTGGTGCGACCCGGATCACCTGGCGGCATCGTCGCCGCCCCGACGCGGAACACCCTACTGCTCACGCCCGCGGCCTGCGGCTTTGCGCCTCGTGGCGATCGGCCGACCGGGCCGCCGGTGACGGCGTACCCGGCGGGCCCGCGACGCATGCCACCGGTTAGCATCGACGCGCTGTAGAACTAGGGAGGCCGCCACCGCGGCGACCACCCCGTGTCCACGGCACCGAGCCGGTGCGGCCCCTCGGGTGGCGCGGCACGGGATCACTACGTCGAACCGAGCGAGGTACGGACAGGTGAGCGCACCCGCGTCAGGGCGGAGCCGGGCCGACGAGGCCGGGATCCCGGCCGAGCACGTCCCGGCCGGACCGGACGCCGCGCCGGCGGCGACGCCCCCCGCGACGACCGTGGTGGTGCCGGCGGCACCGGTCGGGCGTCTCGCGCGCGTCCGCGCCACGGTGGCGGCGTATCTGGGCCTCACCAAGACGCGGATCATCGAGCAGCTGCTCGTGGTCACCGTGCCCGCCATGTTCCTGGCCCAGCGCGGTGTGCCGTCACTGTTGCTGATCGCGGCCACCCTGGTCGGCGGCGCGATGGCCGCGGCCGCGGCGCACGCGCTGAACTGCGTCGTCGACGCCGACATCGACCAGAAGATGGCGCGCACCGCCCGCCGCCCGCTGGCGAGGGGACAGGTCCCCACCCGCAACGCGCTGGTGTTCGGTCTGGTCCTGGCCGCGCTGAGCTCGGTGTGGCTGGGTCTGACCACGAACTGGCTGGCCGCCGTGCTGTCGCTGGCGGCGATCGCGTTCTACGTGCTCGTGTACACGATGCTGCTCAAGCGGCGGACCTCGCAGAACATCGTGTGGGGCGGCGCCGCGGGCTGCATGCCGGTGGTGATCGGCTGGGCCGCGGTGACCGGCACCGTCGAGTGGCCCGCGCTGGTCATGTTCGGTGTGATCTTCTTCTGGACGCCGCCGCACTTCTGGGCGCTGGCGATGCGCTACCGCGAGGACTACGCCGCCGCCGGGGTGCCGATGCTCCCGGTCGTGGCGCCCGCGCCGGCGGTGTCGGTGCGGATCGTGGTCTACAGCTGGGTGATGGTGGCCTGGAGCCTGCTCCTGCTGCCGGCGACGTCGTGGGTGTACCTCGCGGTGGCGCTGCTCGGCGGGGCGTACTTCGTGTTCCGGGCGCACCGGCTGCACCACCAGGTGAAGTCCGGCGGCGAGATCTCCCCGATGCCGCTGTTCCACCTGTCGAACATCTACCTGTGCGTGCTGTTCGCGGCGATCGCCGTCGACGCCGCGCTGGGGCTGCCGGTCCTGTTCTGACCGGTCACCCACGGCCCGGCGCGGGGGCGACCGCCGCGGGCGGGACCACCCGCTCGACCAGGTCCAGCAGCGCCGCATCCGCCCCGTGCCGGGCGACGATCTGCAGCCCGACCGGGCAGCCGTCGGGTCCTGTCCCGGCGGGAACGCTCACCGCCGGGTGGCCGGACAGGTTGAACGCCCACGTCAGAGCCACGTTCATCCGGCCGCCGGGACCGTCGTGGCCGTGCGGGCCGGCGGGCGTGGTCGGGGTCAGCAGCAGGTCCGCCGCCGCGAACACCGTGGCGGGCACGGCCTCGCCGGGTGTCCGCGGCGCGGCTCGTCCCGCGCGCCGCGCC
>NZ_WWFY01000854.1:0-2461 GCF_009864975.1 Pseudonocardia sp. SID8383 | reverse complement strand
CGGGTCCGCGGTCAGGTGCAGCAGCCGGGTGCCCGCCGGCAGCAGGTCACCGGGGACCCACTGGTGGTAGCGGAACACCGGCGCGCCCGCGACGAGCACGACGTCGTGCCCGGCCAGCCGGTCGGACACGTCGCGCACCGAGGCCGGGAGGATCCCGCGGAACGCCGGGTGCCGGGTCGGGAACGGGCACCGCGACGCCGACGGTGCGATCCAGACCGGGCAGGCGAGCCGCTCGGCGAGGGCGACGGCGTGGTCGTTGGCCCGGTCCGCATCGACCTGCGGGCCCAGCACCAGCACCGGGTTCGCTGCCCCGGCCAGCGCCCCGGCCAGCTCGGAGAGCGCCGCCTCGCCGAGCTCGGCGGCGGCGGTCGCACGCCGGGACGGCAGGTGCGCGGTGTCCGGGCCCGCCTCGCGGGACCAGTCGTCGTAGGGGACCGAGAGGTAGACCGGCCCCCGCGGGTCCAGCAGCGCGGTGTGCACCGCCTGGGACAGCGCACGCGGCACGTCCTGGGCCGACGCGGGCTCGGCGGCGTACTTGACCAGCGGGCGTGGCAGCGCGGCCGCGTCCACGTTGGTCAGCATGACCTCCTGGCCGACCGTGGACCGCACCTGCTGGCCCGCGGTCAGCACGAGCGGGGAGTGGGAGTAGACGGCGTTGGTGAGCGCGCCCATCGCGTTGCCCGACCCGGACGCCGCGTGCAGGTTGACCAGCGCCGGGCCGCCGGTGGCCAGGGCGTAGCCGTCGGCCATGCCCAGTACGGCGCCCTCGTGCAGGCCGAGTACGTAGCGCACCCCGTCGGGCATCGCCGCGAGGAAGGGCAGCTCGTTCGAGCCGGGGTTGCCGAACACGGTGTCGATGCCGTGGGCGGTCAGCACCTGCCAACCGGCCTCGCCGACGGTCGTCATGGGGCTCCTCGGGGTCGCGGGACCCCACCGTAGGTGCCCTCAGCGGTGCGCGGCGACCCGCTCTGCCCGGGTGCCGCGGCGCACGTGGGCGACGACCAGCGGACGCACGGCCAGCGCGGCGGCGGCCAGGGCCAGGGTGACGGCGGTGGGTGCCAGCGGCACGGAGACGATCGTGGCGACGGCCAGCAGCACCATGAGCACGCCGGCGAGCACGACCGTGCGCACCTCGGTCGCCCGCGACTGCGGAGCGGCTCGGAACATGGCGTCCACCTCCTGATCGGCGCCCGTGCACCCTGCTCGCACCGTGCGCCCCGAACACCGGAGTTCGGTCCGGCTAACTCTACGCCTCGGCACGCCTGAACGACAGCGTCGGTTCGCCGTGGGATCCGTGATCACCTATCGTGTACGCGGCGTCACACCTGTCGGGGGGCCGTCGGGGACGCCACGACGGGGGGACGTGTGACCGCACCGGTACGGGATCCCCACCGGCACGTGCTGACCGTGCCGGTCAGCGACGAGCAGCTCGCCGAGGACGTCGCCGCATTCCTGGCCGAGGGGCTCACGGCGGGGGAGCGGGTCGCCTACTTCGACGACGACACCGCCGGGCTGGTGCTGTCCCGCCTGGCCGACGACGGCGTCGACGTGACCGGCCCGCTGCGGTCCGGGCAGTTCCAGCTCGTCCCGGGCGACTTCACCCGCGCCGCCCTGCACGCCCCGCTCGACGAGCTCACCGGGGTGATGGAGCAGAACATCACCTCCGCCCTCGACGACGGCTGGGCCGGGCTGCGCTTCAGCGGCCAGATGGACCACGGGTTGCGCCGGCCCGGGGGACAGGTGCTCGACGAGTACGACCGCAGGCTCGACGACGCCGTCCGCGACCACCCGCTGCGCGCGCTGTGCGTCTACGACCACCTGCGCTACCCCGACGAGCTCATCGCGACGATGCGCAGCCTGCACCCCGCCGAGCTGACCGCCGCCCCGCTCTACGACGACAGCCTGCTGCGCGTCACCGAGATCGGCCCGGCCCGGGTCCGGCTGGCCGGCGAGGTCGACCACGCCAACCGGCCCCAGGTCCGGCGGGTGCTGGCCAGGCTGATCGACCGGGTCGTGCGCGGCGACGTCGGCGAGGGCACGCTGACCGCGGACCTGTCCGCGCTGCGGTTCGTCGACGTCGCCGGTGCGGTCAGCCTCGTGCACGCCGCCGACGAGCTCCCGGTCAGCGTGCGGCTGCGGCTGGTGAACCTGCGCCCCGGTGTGGCCCGGCTGCTCGAACGCTGCGGTGCGGGGTTCGCCTCGCAGCTGGAGATGAGCATCCGCGAGCGGCACGCCCTCTGCCCCGCCGACGCGCTCGGCCTCGCCGCGGATGCGGCGGAGTGAGCGGGCTGGTGCACGCCCTGTGCCGGCACGGCGGCGACGGTGACCTGACCGACCGGCTCGCCGACACCGTGCTGGACGCGCTCGCCACGGGCGGGTCGGTGGCGACCCTGCTCCGCCCGGTCACCGAGGTCGCGCTGCGCGGCCGGGTCGCCGAGGCCCTCGGCGCGGATGCCGTCGC
>NZ_WWFY01000853.1:0-2604 GCF_009864975.1 Pseudonocardia sp. SID8383 | reverse complement strand
CAGGGCGGGCCGCAGGGCCCCGCCCAGGGCGGTCCCTGGCCCGGTCGCGGACCGGGCGGCGGCAACGGCAACGGCGCTCACGGCAACGGCGCGCCGGGCGGTGCGAACGACCCCGGCGCCGGCGAGCAGCGACGCGGACACGACCCGGAGGCAGGACACTGAGCACGTCGACGACGGACGGACGCTCCGGACCGGTGGAGTCCGCCGCGGTGGCGGCCGGGGTGACTCGGGCCGTACCCGGCGGGATCGACCTGGACCGTGCGGAGCGCGCCGTCCGCGAGCTGCTGATCGCGGTCGGGGAGGACCCGGACCGCGAGGGTCTCAAGGAGACCCCGGCCCGGGTCGCGCGCGCCTACGGCGAGATCTTCGCCGGGCTGTTCGTCGACCCGGACACGGTGCTGGAGAAGACCTTCGACGAGGGCCACGGCGAGCTCGTGCTGGTCAAGGACATCCCGATGTTCTCCACCTGCGAGCACCACCTCGTGCCCTTCCACGGGGTGGCCCACGTCGGCTACATCCCGGCCGTCGACGGCCAGGTCACCGGCCTGTCCAAGCTGGCCCGGGTGGTCGACCTGTACGCCAAGCGACCGCAGGTCCAGGAGCGGCTGACCGCGCAGATCGCCGACGCCCTGGTGCGCAAGCTGAACCCGCGCGCGGTGATCGTCGTGCTGGAGGCCGAGCACCTGTGCATGGCCATGCGCGGCATCCGCAAGCCGGGGTCGCGCACCACCACCTCGGCGGTGCGCGGGCTGTTCAAGAGCTCGGCGACCTCCCGCGCGGAGGCGCTCTCGCTGATCAGGGGGCGGTGACGTGGTCGCCCCCGGCGGGGCGTTGCCGGAGCTCGGCCGCTGCGCGGTCATGGGGATCCTGAACGTCACCCCCGACTCGTTCTCCGACGGCGGCCGCTACGTCGACCGGTCGCACGCCGTCGCGCACGGTGTCGCGATGCGCGACGCCGGGGCCGACCTCGTCGACGTCGGCGGGGAGTCGACCCGGCCCGGCGCGCAGCGGATCGACGCCGCGACCGAGCGGGACCGCGTCCTGCCGGTGGTGCGCGAGCTCGTCGCCGCGGGCGTGCGGGTCAGCGTCGACACGACCCGGTCCGCGGTCGCCGAGGCCTGCGTCGAGGCCGGTGCGGCGATGGTCAACGACGTCTCCGGCGGCCTGGCCGACCCGCGGATGGCCGCGGTCGTCGCCGAGTCGCGGACGCCCTGGGTGATCATGCACTGGCGCGGGCACAGTGCCGGCATGCAGCAGCTCGCAGGCTACGAGGACGTGATCGGCGAGGTCCGGTCCGAGCTCGTCGCCCGGGTCGACCACGCCGTGATGGCCGGGGTCGACCCCGGCCGCATCGTGCTCGACCCCGGTCTCGGGTTCGCCAAGAACGCCTCGCACAACTGGGCGCTGCTGCGCCGGCTCGACGTGTTCGTCGACCTGGGGTTCCCAGTGCTGGTCGGGGCCTCGCGCAAGCGGTTCCTCGGTGAGCTCCTGGCCTCGGCCGAGGGCGAGCCGCGCACCCCGCCGGGCCGCGACATCGCGACCGCCGCGGTCAGCGCGCTCGCCGCCAACGCGGGCGCCTGGGGCGTGCGGGTGCACGACGTCGAGTCCACGATGGACGCCATCGCGGTCGCCGCCGCCTGCCGGCTCGGTGCCTCGCGCCCCCGCACCCCGCGGGAGACCGGGCGGTGAGCGACCGGATCGAGCTACGGGGCCTGCGGGTCCGCGGGAACCACGGCGTGTTCGACCACGAGCGTCGCGACGGCCAGGAGTTCGTCGTCGACCTGGTGGTGCACGCCGACCTCGCGCCCGCCGCCGCCTCGGACGACCTGGCCGACACGCTGCACTACGGCGAGCTCGCCGAGCTGGCCGCGGGCATCGTCGGCGGTCCGGCCCGGGATCTCATCGAGGCCGTCGCCGGGGAGGTCGCACAGGCCGTACTGGACTCCGACGCCCGGGTCGCCGCCGTCGAGGTGACGCTGCACAAGCCGTCGGCGCCGATCCCGCTGACCTTCGACGACGTCGCGGTCGTCCTGACCCGGAGCCGGGCGTGACCCGCGCGATCCTGTCCCTCGGCTCCAACCTGGGCGACCGGGCCGCGCACCTGCGCACGGTCGTCGCGGACCTGGGGGCGGCCGTCGTGGCGGTGTCGCCAGTGTTCGAGACGGCGCCGTGGGGCGTGACCGACCAGCCGGACTTCCTCAACGCGGTGCTGGTCGCGGACGACCCGGCGCTCGATGCGTGGGGCTGGCTGCGCCGGGGGCAGGCACTCGAGGACGCCTCGGGCCGGGTCCGCGAGCAGCGGTGGGGGCCGCGCACCCTCGACGTCGACGTCGTCCAGGTGACCGACGACGGCGCCCCGGTCACCTCGGACGACCCGGAGCTGCTCCTGCCGCACCCGGGCACCCCCGACCGGGCCACCGTGCTGCTGCCGTGGCTGCTCGCCGAGCCCGGGGCCGTCCTGCACGGGCACGGGCCGGTCGCCGACCTGCTGGACCGTCTCGGCCCGGACGGCCGTGCCGGCGTGCACCGCCGCGACGACGTCGTCCTGCGGGACCCGGCATGACCGCGCCCGGACCGGGCGGACGGCGCTCGGGCCGCGGCCCG
>NZ_WWFY01000852.1:0-7954 GCF_009864975.1 Pseudonocardia sp. SID8383 | reverse complement strand
CTCAGACCGCGTCGCTGCCGCGTTCGCCCGTGCGGACGCGCACGATGGTCTCGACCGGCTGCACCCAGATCTTCCCGTCGCCGATCCTGCCGGTGCGGGACGCCTCGACGATGGCGTCGACGACCGTGTCGGCGATCTCGTCGTCGACGACGGTCTCGATACGCACCTTCGGCACGTAGTCCACCGAGTACTCCGCGCCGCGGTAGATCTCGGTGTGTCCCTTCTGCCTGCCGTGCCCGCGGACCTCCCCGACGGTCAGCCCGAGCACACCGAGGTGTTCGAGCGCACCGCGGACGTCCTCCAGCGCGAACGGCTTGACGATGGCGGTGACGAGCTTCATCGGCTCTCCCCCACGGGCTCACGGGTGGCCGGCGTCGCGGGGCGGGAGGCCCCGGCGAGCGCGCGGCTGCCCAGCGACGAGAAGTCGTAGGCGGTCTCGGCGTGCTCGGTCTCGTCGATGCCGGTGGCCTCGTTCTCCTCGTCGATGCGGAACCCGATGGTCACCTTGATCAGGTAGCCGAGGACCAGCGCGACGATGAAGGAGTACAGCAGCACCGCACCCGCGGCGAGCGCCTGGCGGCCCAGCTGGACCAGCCCGCCGCCGTAGAACAGGCCGTTGTCGCCGGCGGCGGCGGAGTTGACGCTGTTGTCGCCGAAGAAGCCGATGAGCAGGGTGCCCACGATGCCGCCGACGAGGTGGACGCCGACGACGTCGAGGGAGTCGTCGAGGCCGAAGCGGAACTTCAGCCCGACGGCCAGCGCGCACACCGCACCGGCGATGAGCCCGATGGCCAGCGCCCCGACCGGCTGCACGAACCCGCACGCCGGGGTGATCGCGACCAGCCCGGCGACGGCGCCGGAGGCCGCACCGAGGGTGGTGGGGTGCCCGTCGCGGACCTGCTCGACGAGCAGCCACCCGATCAGCGCGGTGGCGGTGGCGAGCATGGTGTTGGTGAACGCGGTCGCGGCGAGGTCACCCGCGGAGAGCGCGGAACCGGCGTTGAAGCCGAACCAGCCGAACCACAGCAGCGCCATGCCCAGCAGCACGAACGGGAGGTTGTGCGGACGCATCGGCTCGCGCGGCCAGCCGCGCCGCTTGCCGAGCACGATCGCCAGCGCGAGCGCCGCGGCACCGGCGTTGATGTGCACCGCGGTGCCACCGGCGAAGTCCTCGGCCTTGAGGGTGTTGGCGATCCAGCCGCCGACGTTGTCCGGGCCGGTGAAGCCGTCGAAGGCGAACACCCAGTGCGCGACCGGGAAGTACACGATGGTCACCCACAGCACGACGAACGCCGTCCAGCCCCAGAACTTCGTGCGGTCCGCGACGGCGCCGGAGATCAGCGCCGGGGTGATGACCGCGAACATGAGCTGGAACATCACGAACGCCGGCGCGGGCAGGGCGTCGGTGCCCGGCCACGGGGCCGAGTCGCTGCCGACGCCGACCATCGCGCCGACGGTGTTCGCCAGCCCGGCGAACTCCCCGCCGCCGATCAGGCCGCCGCCCACGTCGTTCCTGAAGGCCCAGCTGTAGCCGTACAGCGCCCACAGGACGCTGACCACGGCCAGGCAGACGGTGCTCATCATCAGCATGTTGAGCACGGACTTGCTGCGGGTCATCCCGCCGTAGAAGAACGCCAGTCCCGGCGTCATCACCATCACCAGCGCGGCGCTGACCAGCACCCACGCGGTGTCTCCCGCATTCACGCCCACGCGTCCTCCGTCGTCGCAGTTCCCCGACCCCGGCAGGGATGGTTCGCCCGCGGTGTTTCGTGGAGCAACCGAGCGCGGTTTCCGGTGGGTGTCGGGTCCGGGCATCCGGCACGGCCCGCGCAGACACCGCCGACGCGACACCCGACGCAGCCGGGACCGACGGTCCGAACCCGGACCGGGCGCACCGATGAGTTCCGGCGACGGCCCCGGTCTCCTCTGCAACGGCGGCCCCGGCCCGGGACCGCGAGCACCGGGGAGCCCGCCATGACCACCACCCGTACCGGGACCGCGTCCACCACCTCCGCCACCCGTCGTCCGCGGGCCGCCACCGTCGGCCTGTGGGTGCTGCAGGTGCTGCTGGCCGGGGTCTTCGTGATGGCGGCGCTGCCGAAGGTGAACGCCGACCCGGTCGCGGTCGCCGGGTTCGACCTGCTGGGCCTGGGGGCCGTCGGCATGGTCGTGGTCGGCTGGCTGGAGCTGGCCGGCGCGGTCGCCCTGCTGGTCCCGCGGCTGTGCGGGCTCGCCGCCGTCTGCCAGGTCGCGCTGATGGTCGGGGCCACCGCGGTCACCGCGGTGCTGATGCCCGCGATGGTCGCGTTCCCGGCGCTGACCCTGGTGGCGGTGTGCGTGGTCGCGTGGGCCCGCCGCCGCGACACCGCGGCCCTGCTGCGCGGTCTGCGCCGCTGACCGCCCGCACGGCGACGGCCCGTCCCCTGGTCCGGGGGACGGGCCGTCGTGGTGCGGGTGGGGCTCAGCCGATCCCGTCAGCCCATCTCGTCGAGCCGGCCGTTCGTGTAGTCGTCGTAGGCGGCCAGGTCGAGGAAGCCGTGACCGCAGTAGTTGAAGAGGATCACCTTCTCCTCCCCGGTCTCCTTCGCGGCGAGCGCCTCGTCGATGGTGGCGGCGATGGCGTGCCCGCACTCCGGCGCCGGGATCTTGCCCTCGGTGCGGGCGAATTGGATGGCGGCCTCGAACACCTTTCCCTGCGGGTAGGCGACGGCCTCCATCCGCTCGTCCTTGACCAGCGAGGACACCAGCGGCGAGTCACCGTGGTAGCGCAGCCCGCCGGCGTGGATCGACGGCGGCACGAAGTCGTGGCCCAGGGTGTACATCGGCATCAGCGGGGTGAGGCCCGCGGTGTCGCCGAAGTCGTAGTCGTAGCGGCCCTGGGTCAGCGTCGGGCACGACAGCGGCTCGACGGCGAGCAGCCGCACGCCGGAGTCCGGCACGAACGGGAAGGCGATCCCGCCCAGGTTGGAGCCGCCGCCGCACGGCGCGATGACGACGTCGGGCAGCCGCTCCCCCGCCAGCGCGAGCTGTTCCTTCGCCTCCAGACCGATCATGGTCTGGTGCAGCAGCACGTGGTTGAGCACCGAGCCGAGCGCGTAGTGGGTGTCGGAGCGGCCGACGCAGTCGCGGACCGCGTCGGAGATGGCCGAGCCCAGCGAGCCGGGGTGGTCGGGCTCGTCGACGGGCGACGGCACGACCTCGCCGCCCCAGGTCTCGATCGCGATCCGCCGGTAGGGCTTCTGCCCGTAGGACGCCCGCACCATGTAGACCTTCAGGTCCAGGTCGAACTGGGCAGCGGCGAACGACAGCGCGGTCCCCCACTGGCCCGCGCCGGTCTCGGTGGTGAGCCGGGTGGTGCCCTCGCGGGCGTTGTAGAACGCCTGGGCCACGGCCGTGTTGGTCTTGTGGCTGCCCGAGGGCGAGAGGGACTCGTCCTTGAAGTAGATCCGCGCCGGGGTGCCCAGCGCCTTCTCCAGCCGGGTCGCGCGGACCAGCGGCGTGGGCCGCCACAGCCTCAGGATGTCGAGGACCTCACCGGGGACGTCGATCCAGGGCTCGGCGCTGACCTCCTGCTCGATCAGGGCGGTCGGGAACAGCGGCGCCAGGTCCTCGGGGACGACCGGCTCGCGGGTCCCGGGGTGCAGGGGCGGCTGCGGCGGCGTCGGCAGGTGCGGCACGACGTTGAACCATGCCGAGGGGATCCGGTCCGGGGGCAGCGTCCAGCGGCTCATGACCACCGAATCTAACCCGGACGTGCGCCCGGTCACGACCCGGGCGCGCCGTGGGACCGGGTCAGAGCTCCCGGGAGGCCCGCAGCCGGCCGAGGGCCTCCTCGAGAATGGCCTCGCCGTCGGCGTCGCTGCGCCGCTCCTTCACGTACGCCAGGTGCGTCTTGTACGGCTCGGTGCGGGGCGCGGCGGGCGGGTTCTCCGCGTCGCGTCCGCCCGGCAGCCCGCAGCGCGGGCAGTCCCAGGTCTCGGGGACCTCGGCCTCCGCGGCGAACCAGGTGTTGTTGACGTGCCCGTTCGCGCAGTAGAACGGGATGCGCTCGCGCGGGGCGGTCTCGCCCCGCTCGTTCTCGCCCATCGGTCCCGCACCGACCCGGGTACCGCGGATCGCGTTGCCGCCTGCCATGTCCCGCTCCCTCTCGTCCGTCCGACCGTCAGCCGGTGGCCAGCAGCAGGCCGTTGCCGACCACCGCGATGAGCCAGATGAGGCCGACGAAGACCGTGTAGCGAGCGATGTTGCGGTCCGCCGCCGCCGAGCCGGACAGGCTCGACTGCACGCCGCCACCGAAGAGACTGGTCAGACCACCACCCTTGCTGCGCTGCAGCAGGACCATCGCGATCAGCAGGAGGCTGGTCACGATCAGGATGATCTGGAGGGTCAGGATCACGTGCGCTTCCCCATCAGTGGTCGCTCGCCGGAGTGGCCGAGAATACTCCAGCGGCCCCGGCCCCTCTGACAGGGGACCGGGGCCGCGGGACGGGTACGGAGCCGCCTACGGCAGCGGGCCACCCGCGGCGATCGCCGACAGCTTCGCGAACTCCTCGGCATCGAGGCTGGCGCCGCCGACGAGTGCGCCGTCGACGTCGGTCTGGGCCACGATCTCGCCCACGTTCGACGACTTCACCGAGCCGCCGTAGAGGACGCGGACCGTCCCGGCGACCTCGTCGGAGTACAGCTCGGCCAGCGTCGCGCGCAGCGCGGCACAGACCTCCTGCGCGTCGGCCGGGCCCGCCACCTTGCCGGTGCCGATCGCCCAGACCGGCTCGTAGGCGAGCACGAGACCGGCCGCCTGCTCGGCGGTGACGCCCTTCAGCGCCCCGCGCAGCTGGTCGGTGCAGTGCTGCACGTGGGTGCCCGCCTCGCGGACGTCCAGGCCCTCGCCGACGCACAGGATCGGGGTGATCCCGTGCTTGAGCGCGGCGAGCACCTTGGCGTTGACGACCGCGTCGTCCTCGCCGTGGATCTCGCGCCGCTCGGAGTGCCCGACGGCGACGTAGGTGCAGCCCAGCTTGGCCAGCATGACGCCCGACACGTCACCGGTGTAGGCACCGGAGTCGTGCGGGGAGAGGTCCTGGGCGCCGTGCACGAGGCGCAGCTTGTCGCCGTCGATCAGCGTCTGCACGCTGCGGATGTCGGTGAACGGCGGCAGGACGGCCACCTCGACCTTGTCGAGGTACCGGTCGGGCAGGGCGAAGGCGAGCTTCTGCACCACCGCGATGGCCTCGAGGTGGTTGAGGTTCATCTTCCAGTTGCCCGCGATGAGGGGCTTGCGGGTGGCCATCAGGCGTCCTCCTCCAGCACGGCGACGCCCGGCAGGGTCGCGCCCTCCAGGAACTCCAGGGACGCGCCGCCCCCGGTGGAGATGTGGGAGAACGCGTCCTCGGCGATGCCGAGCGCCCGGACCGCGGCGGCGGAGTCCCCGCCGCCGACGACGGAGAAGGCGTCGCCGTCGGCGATCGCCTGCGCGACACCGCGGGTGCCATCGGCGAACGGTGCCAGCTCGAACACGCCCATCGGGCCGTTCCAGAAGATCGTCTTCGCGTCGGCGATGCGGGCCGCGAACTCCCGCACCGAGTCGGGTCCGATGTCGAGGCCCATCCAGCCGTCGTCGATCCCGTCCACCGGCACGGTCCTCGTGTTCGCGTCCGCGGAGAACGCGTCGGCGACGACGACGTCGGTCGGGAGGACGATCTTGCCGGACTCCAGGAGCGTCCGGCAGGTGTCGACCTGATCGGACTCCAGCAGCGAGGAGCCGACACCGTGGCCCTGCGCGGCGAGGAACGTGAAGCACATCCCGCCGCCGACGAGCAGCGTGTCGACCTTCGGCAGCAGCGCCTCGATCACGGCCAGCTTGTCCGAGACCTTGGAGCCGCCGAGCACGACCGCGTACGGCCGCTCCGGCGAGCCGGTCAGAGTGCGGAGCACCTCGACCTCGGACAGGACGAGCCCGCCGGCGTAGGCGTCGAGCCGCTGCGCGACGTCGTAGACCGACGCCTGCTTGCGGTGCACCACGCCGAACCCGTCGGAGACGAACGCCGCGTCGTCGCCGACCAGGGCGACGAGCTCGTCGGCGAACGCGCCGCGCTCGGCGTCGTCCTTGCTGGTCTCGCGGGCGTCGAACCGGATGTTGTCCAGCATCACGACGTCACCGGCGGCCATCGACGGCAGCGGCGTGCCGAGCTCGACCAGGCGCACCGGGGCGCCGAGCAGCTCGCCGAGCCGCTGCGCGACCGGGGCGAGCGAGAGCTTGGCGTCGGGCCCGTTCTTCGGACGGCCGAGGTGCGCGGTGACGACGACCTGGGCGCCGCCCTCGTAGAGGGCGTTGATCGTCGGCACCGACGCGCGGATGCGGCCGTCGTCGGTGATGTTCCGGTCGTCGTCGAGGGGAACGTTCAGATCGGAGCGGACCAGCACGGTCCGGCCCTGTACGCCCTCGGCGACGAGGTCGTCGAGGGTCCTCACAGCTTCGACGCCACCAGACCGGTGATGTCGACGAGGCGGTTGGAGTAGCCCCACTCGTTGTCGTACCAGCCGACGATCTTGACCTGGTTGCCGATGACCTTGGTCAGGCCCGAGTCGTAGATGCACGAGTGCGGGTCGGTGACGATGTCGGAGGAGACGATCGGGTCCTCGGTGTACTTGAGGACGCCCTTGAGCGGGCCCTCCGCGGCCGCCTTCATCGCCGCGTTGATCTCCGCGGCGGTGACCTCCTTGCGGACCTCGACGGTCAGGTCGGTGGCCGAGCCGGTGGGGATCGGCACCCGCAGCGCGTAGCCGTCGAGCTTGCCCTTGAGGTGCGGCATGACCAGCGAGATCGCCTTCGCCGCACCGGTGGAGGTGGGGACGATGTTCAGGGCGGCGGCGCGGGCGCGGCGCAGGTCCTTGTGCGGGCCGTCCTGCAGGTTCTGGTCCTGGGTGTACGCGTGGATCGTGGTCATCAGACCCTTCTCGATCCCGGCCAGGTCGTCGAGCACCTTCGCCATCGGCGCGAGGCAGTTGGTGGTGCAGGACGCGTTCGAGACGATGGTCTGCGAACCGTCGTAGTCGCCGTCGTTGACGCCCTTGACGATGGTGATGTCCTCGTCGGTCGCCGGGGCGGAGATGACGACCTTCTTGGCGCCGCCGTCGAGGTGCTTGGCCGCGGCCTCGCGCTTGGTGAAGATACCGGTCGACTCGACGACGACGTCGACGCCCAGGTCCTTCCAGGGCAGCTCGGCGGGGTCGCGGACGGCCAGGCCCTTGAAGCCCTTGCCGTCGACGACGATCTCGTCGCCCGAGGTGGTGACCTCGTAGGGCAGGCGCCCCAGGATCGAGTCGTACTTGAGCAGGTGCGCGAGCGTCGCGTTGTCGGTGATGTCGTTCACCGCGACGATCTCGATGTCCGTGGTGCCGGCGGCGCGCTGGGCGTCCACCGCCCGCCAGAAGTTCCGGCCGATGCGGCCGAAGCCGTTGACTCCTACGCGGACCGTCACAGATGCCTCCAGGGCTCGTCGTGCCTGTCGTCTTCTCCCCCGGCCCGCCGGGTCCCGGCGGTGGGGTGTGGCAGGTCGATCGCGGGTCGGCGCCCGTGGCGGGCGCCGGCGCGTGCCGTGCTCGGCAGCCACCCTATCGGCGCATCGGCCGTCGCGACCCCCGTAGGGCCCGTGACCTGCGCCGCGCTCGGGGATCGGGCGCGGTCGGACCGCTCCGGACGGGCCCCGGTGTGGGGACGGAACGGTACCGGCCGGTATCCGGACACGCGACCGCCCCGTGCCCGGGCGGGTCACGGGGCCGTCGCGGGTGTGCTCAGGCCAGGCGGAGCAGGCGGCGCCAGCCCGGACGGGTGTCGGGGACGCCGGCGGCGGCGCGCTCGTCGTCGGAGAAGCCCTCGACCGGCTCGTGCGGACGCCCGTCGCGGGCCCGGGTCACGAACGCCGAGGCCGCGGACAGCGCGGCGGTCACGCCG
>NZ_WWFY01000851.1:0-3452 GCF_009864975.1 Pseudonocardia sp. SID8383 | reverse complement strand
GGCGGTGCGTGCCGCGCACCGCCACCGGGAGCAGCGGCGCCGATGCCGAGCGGGCCAGCCAGGCCGCGCCCTGCCGGGCCCTGCCGATGTCGCTGCCGACCTCGCCGGTGCCGCGGGTGCCCTCCGGGAAGACGGCGACCATGCCGCCGTCGCGCAGGACCTCCAGCAGGGTCGTCAGCGGCCGCCGGTCGACGACGTCCCGCCGCACCGGCACCTGCCCCAACCACCGCAGCAGTGTCCCCACGATCCCGGAGAACATCTCCGCCTTCACGAGGAACACCACGCGGCGCCCGAACATGCCGAACAGCAGCGGTCCGTCGACGAACGCGCTGTGGTTCGCGACGAGCACCACCGGGCCGGTCGCCGGGATACGCTCCCGGTGCCGGATCCGCACCCGGAAGAACGGGACCCACAGCCAGGTGCCGATCCAGCGGCCGAGGTCGTGCAGCCACCCGAGAGCGTGCTCCGGCAGCGCACGCGCCCGGCTCACCCGTCCAGCCCCCGCGCGGAGACGAGCTCGCGCAGCTTCGCCAGCACGGCGTCCGCCGACAGGCGGTCGGTGTCGAGCACCAGCGCGTCCGCCGCCGCGTAGAGCGGCGAGACCCGGCGCGACGAGTCGAGCCGGTCCCGCCGTTCGACGTCGGCGAGGGTGACGTGCAGGTCGGCCTTGCGGCCCGCCTTCTCGTCCTGCCGCCCGCGCCGCGCCGCGCGGACCTCCGGCGACGCCGTCAGGTAGACCTTGAGGGGCGCGTCCGGAACCACGACGGTACCGATGTCGCGCCCCTCGACGACCATCCCGCCGCCGCTCCCGACGGCCGCGCGGATCAGGGCGTGCTGGCGGGCGACCATCTCGGCCCGGACCTGCGGCACCGCGGAGACGGCCGAGACGAACCCGGTCACCTCGGGGCCGCGGATCGGGCCGGAGACGTCCTCACCGTCGAGGGTGATCGTCGGGGCGACCGGGTCGGTGCCCGACTCCAGACGGGCCCCGATGGCGGCGCGGGCGATCTCGTCCTCCGTCGCACCCTCGCCCAGGCCGGCGCGCAGCGCGGCCAGCGTCGCGGCGCGGTACATGGCCCCGGTGTCCAGATAGGCCGCCGAGCAGGCCTGCGCCAGCCGTCGGGAGACGGTCGACTTGCCCGTCCCGGACGGACCGTCCATCGCGACGACGCCCCGCAAGGCCACCTTGTTCCCCCACCGTGTTCGAGTTGCTGCGTCCGGCATTGTCGCCGGTCGGCCCCCGCCACGACGGGGCGGGGTGTCCTACTGGGGCAGATCGGTGCGCAGCGCCCGCGCCCCGTGCAGGTAGACGTGCCGCATCGCCGAGCGCGGCTTCGGGGTGTCGACGTGGGCGAGCAGCCGCAGCACCCGCGGCAGCGCGCCGGGCACCGCCATCTCGGTGGCGCACATCAGCGGCACGTCGGTCAGCCCGAGCAGCCGTGCCGCGTACGCCGGGAACTCGGCGGTGAGGTCCGGGGTGGCGGTGAACCAGATCGAGATGATGTCGTCGGAGCGCAGCTCGTTGCGCTCCAGCACCGCGGTGACCAGCTCGGCGGAGCGGTCGAGGATCTCCTGCCGGTCGTCGGCGTCGACCTGGGTCGCGCCCCGCAGGGCCCGCACGGCCATCAGAGACCGACCGCCTTGTACAGCGAGCCCACCTCGACGCGGTCGAGGGGCCGCAGCTTGCCGGGACGCTGATTGCCCAGGGCGACCGAGCCGACGTGGGTCCGCACCAGACGCAGCACCGGGTGGCCGACCTCCGCGAGCATCCGCCGCACGATGTGCTTGCGCCCCTCGTGCAGGACCAGCTGCACCGTGGCGCGGCCGGGGACGGCGTCGACGAGCTTGAACGCGTCGACGCGGGCGATGCCGTCCTCGAGCTCGATGCCGTCGCGCAGCCGCCGCCCGAGGTCCCGGGCGATCTTGCCCTCGATCTCGGCGAGGTAGGTCTTGGGCACCTCGTAGGACGGGTGCATCAGCCGGTGGCCGAGCTCGCCGTCGTTGGTGAGCAGCAGCAGCCCCTCGGTCTCGGCGTCGAGCCGGCCGACGTGGAACAGCCGCTGCGCGGTGTTCATGATCTCGACGCGGTCGGCGAGCAGGTCACCGATGCAGGGCCGGCCCATGTCGTCGGACATCGTGGAGTGCAGCCCGAACGGCTTGTTCAGCGCCAGGTAGACCTGGTCGTCGCGCAGGGTGACCCGGGCGCCGTCGACGTGGACGACCGCGGTGTCCGGGTCGATCCGGCGGCCCTGCTCACGGACGGTCTCGCCGTCGACCTGCACGCGTCCCTGCGCGATGAGGTCCTCGGCCGCGCGCCGGGAGGCGACGCCCGCGCGGGCCAGCACCTTCTGGAGCCGGACGCCGTCGGGGTCGTGTGTGTTGCTCATGGTGCCTAGCTTTCCAGGTCGTCGATCGCGTCGATGTCGGGCAGCAGCGGTGCCAGCGGGGGCAGCTCGGCCACGGAGGAGATCCCGAGCCGTTCGAGGAACAGCTCGGTCGTCCGGAACAGTGTCCCCCCTGTGTGTTCCTCGGTGCCGGCCTCCTCCACCAGTCCACGGGTGAGCAGGGTGCGGAGCACGCCGTCGCAGTTGACGCCGCGGACCGCGGAGACCCGTGCACGGGTGACCGGCTGGCGGTAGGCGACGACGGCGAGGGTCTCCAGCGCGGCCCGGGTCAGCCGGGCGCGCTGGCCGTCCATCAGCATCTTCTCGACGTAGGGGGCGTAGCGGTCGCGCGTGTAGAACCGCCAGCCCTCCCCCGCGCGGCGCAGGTCGATGCCGCGCCGTTCGGCGGTGTAGGCCAGCGACATCCGGTGCAGCGTCTGCCGGATCCGCGACGGCGTCTGGTGCAGCGCCGTGGCCAGGGACGGCTCGTCGACCGGGGCGTCGACGACGAGCAGCAGCGCCTCCAGGGCGTGCTCGAGCTCGGTGTCGTCGGCGAGCTCGTGGAACTCGGGCCCCTCGGGTTCCGGCTCGTCCTGGGTACCGGGTTCCTCCGCTCGGGGGTCCTCTGCTCCGCGGGCCTTCGGCCCGTTCTCCCGCGCAGCCGAGTCGTCCGGCCCGGCAGCCGGGTCGGGATGGACGGAGTCGCGCCCACCGGGCCGCCCGGACCGGTCGTCCTGGACGTCGAGCGTTGCGGATGCGTCGTTCCGAGCACCGTTTCGCGACGCTCGACCGTCGGTCGACGTGTCCGAGGGGGCGGCATCGCCGGCGGTGGGGTCACCGGACCGGTCGAGATGCACGTTTCCGCCCTCGGCGGGGCCGGAACGTGCGTCTCGATAGCCCGGCGTCGCAGGTGCGGTGGTGACGGGTCCGGAGACCGCCGGCTCGGTGCCGGCGAGCCGGGCCGCCACAGGCTCGGTGTCGGCTGCGGGCCCGGCGTCGGCTGCGAGCCCGGCGTCAGCTGCGGGCCCGGCGTCCCGGGCGGGCTCCGCGGAGCGGGCGAGCTCGGCG
>NZ_WWFY01000850.1:0-4092 GCF_009864975.1 Pseudonocardia sp. SID8383 | reverse complement strand
GTCCACCACGACCGGACGCATCCGTACGGCCCCGAGGCCCGGCTGCGCGCGGTGTCGTTCTGGGCGGGTCCGGACGCGGTGCTGCACGGGCCGACCGCGGCCTGGTGGCACGGGATCCTCGACGCCGCCCCGGTCGTCGCCGGGGTGACGGTGCCGCGGCGGACCCGTCGCGCCGTGCGGCCCGGGGTGCGGGTGCGCCGCCGGGACCTGCACCCGGCCGACCGGGGTGTGCGCCGCGGTGTCGGGGTGACGGCGCGGCCACTCACCGTGCTGGAGACCGCCGTCGCGCTGCCGGACGGCGCCGCGCTCCTCGACCGGGCGCTGCAGCGCGGGATGATGTTCGGTGCGCTGCACGCGGCCTGGTGCCGGATGACCGGGGCCACCGGCGCGCCCCGGGCACGGGAGCTGCTCATCGCCGCGGGGGACCGGGCCGGGTCCGGTGCCGAACGGCGGTTGATGCGTGTGCTGCGGGAGGCCGGTCTGACCGGGTGGGTACGGGCCCACCGGGTCGGCCCCTACGAGCTCGACCTCGCCTTCCCGGCCGAACGGGTCGGCGTCGAGTTCGACGGGTGGGCGTGGCACAGCGACGTCGCGCGGTTCCGCAACGACCGGCGCAAGGGCAACGTCCTGGCCGGCCACGGCTGGACGATCCTGCGGGTGACCTGGCACGACCTCGACACCGCACCCGGTCGGGTGGTCGCCGAGATCCGCCGCGCACTCCGGCTCGCCACCGGGTGATCACGGATCCGGCACCGTCGGAGTCGGTGAGCGACCGGATCGGTGCCCGATCCGTGATCGTGGGGGCGGCGCTCGGCGTGGGACGGCGAACGACTACGTTCCGGGGCCCATGCGGTACGGAGCGTGGGTGACGGCGGTCGTGGCGGGACTCCTCCTGGCCGGATGCGGTGGTGCCGCCGCCGGGCAGGAGCAGCAGCAGGCGGTGAACGAGCCCGTCGACGGGACGGTCACCCGGGTCGAGGTCGACTCCGACGCCGGGGCGCTGCGCCTCGTCGCGGGGGAGAAGGCGTCGGTCGAGCAGGACCTGCGGTGGACCGGCGACGCCCGCCCGCAGGTCGAGCAGAAGGTCGACGGCGGCGTCCTGCGGGTCACCGTCCGCTGCCCGGACCAGGGCGGCGACCGCTGCCAGGCCGGTCTCGTGGTGACCGCGCCCGCCTCGTCGTCGGCGCTGGTCGACCTGCGTGCGGGCGGCATCGAGGTCCAGGGACTGACCGGGGCGCTGGACCTGACGTCGTCGGCGGGCGAGGTCAGCGCCACCGGTGCCGGACCGGGCGACGTGCGGGCGAGGTCCAGCGCCGGCGCGGTCGAGCTGACCTTCGCCGCGGCGGCCGCGGACGTGACCGCGGAGTCCAGCGCCGGCGGCGTCGAGATCCGGGTCCCGGTGGGTCCGGCCTACGAGGTGACCGCCGAGACCTCCGCCGGGTCGACCGAGGTCGGCGTCCCCGACCAGCCCGGTGCCGACCACCGGATCACCGCGAAGAGCAGCGCGGGCGGGGTCTCGGTCCTGCCCGCCCGCTGAGGCGCGACACGCCGGGGCGCACCGTCGGACGGACGGCGCCCGCCCGCAGGTAGGGTGACCTGGAAATCCATACCGCGACGTGGCCCGACGGGGACGTCGCCGCACGTGGGGACATCTCCTGCAGTGCGGTCTCAGGCCCTGACCGGGACCCGGGACCCGGCACGGTACCCGCGACGAGACCGGAGACCGCATGAACCCGACGCGGCCGGAGGCCCAGGGCAGGCCCGACGACCCGAGCGACGAGCCGACGCCGGATCACGGGCGAGGCACCCAGACCACCAGCGCGCGCGCTCCCGAGCCCGCACCGCTGTCGGTGCACGGCCCGGCCCGCGTGATCGCGGTGGCGAACCAGAAGGGCGGCGTCGGGAAGACGACGTCGACGATCAACCTCGGGGCCGCGCTCGCCGAGTACGGCCGCAGGGTCCTGCTCGTCGACTTCGACCCGCAGGGCGCGCTGTCGGTGGGCCTCGGCGTGCAGCCCCACCAGCTCGAGTCCACCGTCTACAACCTGTTGATGGAACGCGGCGTCGAGGCAGACGAGGTGCTCCAGGACACCGGCGTCGAGAACCTGGACCTGCTGCCGTCGAACATCGACCTGTCGGCGGCCGAGGTCCAGCTCGTCACCGAGGTCGGCCGGGAGCAGGCACTCGGCCGCGCCCTCAAGCGGTTCCTGCCCGACTACGACATCGTCCTCATCGACTGCCAGCCGTCGCTGGGCCTGCTCACGATCAACGCGCTCGCCTGCGCCGACGAGGTCCTCATCCCGCTGGCGTGCGAGTTCTTCTCGCTGCGCGGCGTGGCACTGCTGATGGACACCATCGACAAGGTCACCGAGCGGCTCAACCCGGACCTGCGCCTGCTCGGCGTGCTCCCGACGATGTTCGACACCCGCACGCTGCACACCCGCGAGGTCCACGACCGCGTGGTGGAGGCGTTCGGGGACAAGGTGTTCGACGCCGTCATCAACCGGACGATCAAGTTCCCGGAGACCACGGTCGCCGGGGAGCCGATCACGACGTGGGCGCCCACGTCGTACGCCGCGGAGGCGTACCGGATGCTCGCCCGCGAGGTCATCGCCCGGTGACGCTGCTCGCCGACGGTGCTCCCGAAGGTCTGGGCGACGGTCTCGACGACAACGACGTCGCCGCGCCGCGGACCCGTCGTTTCACCGTCCGGCTGTACAACTTCGAGGGCCCGTTCGACCTGCTGCTGCAGCTGATCGGCAAGCACGAGCTCGACCTCACCGAGATGGCCCTGCACAAGGTCACCGACGACTTCATCGCCCATCTCACCGACCTCGGCGACGACGCCGACCTCGACGAGATCACCGAGTTCCTGGTCGTCGCGGCGACCCTGCTCGACCTGAAGGCCGCGCGGCTCGTCCCCGGCGCCGAGGTCGACGACGAGGACGACCTCGCCCTGCTCGAGGCCCGTGACCTGCTGTTCGCCCGGCTGCTGCAGTACCGCGCCTACAAGGAGGCCGCGGCGCTGTTCGTCGAGCTGGAGAACGGCGCGATGCGCCGCTTCCCGCGCTCGGTCGCGATCGAGGACCGCTACGCCGAGCTCCTGCCCGAGGTGCTGCTCGGCGTCGACGCGCAGGCCTTCGCCGAGCTCGCCGCCGCGGTGTTCCGGCCGCGCCCGCCCGACGAGGTCGGCGTCGACCACCTGCACGCGGTGCACGTGTCGGTGCCCGAGCACGCGGCGATCCTGCGGGAGCGGCTCGCGCTCGCCGGGACGGCCACCTTCGCCGATCTGACCGCCGACTGCGTCGCGACGCTGGAGGTCATCGCCCGGTTCATGGCACTGCTGGAGCTGTACCGGGAGCGATCGGTGGCCCTGGAGCAGCCGGAGGCGTTCGCCGACCTGACGGTCACCTGGACCGCGGACCGCGAGGACGACCCGGTCGCTTACGCCGCCGCGCTGGAGGACGAGGCCGCGGCCGCCGAGGAGGCGGTGCGGGCGCGCAACCGGCGCCGCCGGAAGAAGAACCGCGTCGACGAGTCGGTCGCGTCCGGCCCCGGCTCCGCCCCTGACTCCGCCGCCGACTCCGATCCCGACGCCGACTCCGATCCCGACGCCGACTCCGATTCCGGAGCGGACCCGGAGGCTCGGGACGCGGGCCTGGACGATCCGGATACGGACCTGGACGACCCGGACGCGGACCTCGACGACCTCGGCGGTCCGGACTCCGACCTCGACCGCCCGGACGAGGCGGATCTGGATCCGGACGGCCCGGACGCGGACCTCGACGGTCTGCACGTGCACCGTCCCGACCCCGACGACGAGAGGACCGGAACCACCGGTGACTGAGCCGGACGACCGGCCGGGCTCCGACGACCCGGAGGACCCGTCCGAGCTGCTGCGCCTGATCGGCCGCACGGTGCCGCGCAGCCCGCACGCCACCGCGTCGCCGCAGGTCGCGGCCGGCGCGGACGACCGAGCCGCTCCGGAGCCGGAGGCTACGGCCGATGGGGCCGATGGGGCCGATGGGGCCGATGGGGCCGATGGGGCCGACGGGGCCGACGGGGCCGACGGGGCCGACGGGGCCGACGGGG
>NZ_WWFY01000849.1:0-3867 GCF_009864975.1 Pseudonocardia sp. SID8383 | reverse complement strand
ACGACGTCGCCGCCGCGGAGGTGCTGGCGTCGCTGTCGGACGACGACCCCGCCACGTCGGAGCGGGTGCTCGGCGCGCTCGACGGCGCGCTCGACGGCGCCGACCCGGCCGCACGGATCCGGCTGGCCCAGGCGCTGGTCGAGCAGCCCGGGTCCGGGGCGCGGGAGGCGCTGCTCCGGCTCACCCGCGACGACGACCGGGCCGTCGCCCTGGTCGCGACGGCGTTCGCGGGGCGTACGGGCCGAGCGGCACCGCCGCCACGGCCGGGCCGGTCCACCCGGTCGCTCGGACAGGCCCCACCCCGGGCCCGTCCGTAGACTCCCGCCGTGGCCAGGCGCCTTCGCGACACCCTGAGCGCTCCGGCGCGACCCGTCCTGCGGTACTGGAACGACCTGCCCATGCGCGTGCAGGGGCGCATCACGATCGGGCTGCCGCTCGTCGCGGTGCTGATCTCGGCCGGGCTGGCCCTGACCGGGAACCTGCAGCGGGTCGACATCGAGACCGACATCCAGCGCAAGTTCGAGATGACCGGATCGCTCGGCGAGCTCACCACGCTCATGGTCGACGCCGAGACCGGGATGCGCGGCTACCAGCTCACCGGGCGCACGGAGTACCTGGAGCCGTTCACCGACGCGTCGGCGGAGCTCCCGACGGTGCTGGGACGGCTGGAGACGCTGGCCACTGCGGAGCCCGGGGAGAAGCCGCGCACGGACAAGCTGGCCCGGATCGCCGAGCTGCGGGACCTGACGGCGAAGCAGATGACCGACCTGGCCCGGCAGCGCGACGTCGTCGCCGCGGGCGGGGACACCGACGGCGAGATCCGGCAGGACCTCGCCTACGGCAAGAACCTCATGGACGGCATCCGCAGCCGCGTCGATCAGAGGCGGACCGGTGAGCGGGAGCTGCTCGACGACCGGATCGAGGAGATCAACCAGATCCGCCTCCGCGACTACCTGTCGGTCGGCATCGCGCTCGCGGTCGCCGTGCTGACCCGGTTCCTGGCCTGGTTCCTGCACCGCAACGGCATCCTGCGCCGGGTGGACCGGCTCGCCGACACCGTGCGCGTCATCCGCGAGGGCGGCACGGTGCCCGAGCCGCCGCCGGTGAAGCGGGACCGGATGGGCGAGCTCGAACGGGAGGTCCACCTGCTCGAACCGGCCGCTCCGGCGCGGCGCGACGACGCCGTTGACGGACGCGTGTGACGCGGGACACGATCAGGCGGCCACCCACTGCCCGAGGAGCCCGCATGAGCACCGACGCCTCCGTACCCACCCGCGCACCCGGCAGGCTCGGGGACCCGGCGACGACGATCGGCGACGACCCGCGGGCCGACCCGCGGATGGTCGCGGTGCTGGAGGGATTCGGCCTGACCGGGCACGCCGACGACGCCCCGATGGACCGCACCGCGGGCCGCCCGGCCCTGCTCGGGTTCGTCGACGCCGTCGAGGAGGGCTTCGAGGGCCTGTTCGCCGCGCTCGCCACCGGCTGGACCCCACCGGCCGGGGTCGACCGCACGACGCGGACCGTTCCCGGCGCCGACGGGCACCCGATCACCCTGTACGTCCACCGCCCCACCGGCGTCGACGGGCCGCTGCCGGTGATCTACCAGGTCCACGGCGGCGGGATGGTCATGCTGGCCGCCCAGGGGCCGCTCTACGCGCGCTGGCGCGACGAGCTGGCCGCCGAGGGCGCCGTCGTCGTGGGGGTCGAGTACCGCAACGGGGGTGGGCGGCTCGGGCCGCACCCGTTCCCGGCGGGTCTGGACGACTGCGTCACCGGCCTGCACTGGGTGCACGAACACCTCGCGGAGCTGGGCGGCACGCACGTCGTCGTCACCGGGGACTCCGGCGGGGCGAACCTCGCGCTCGGGCTGGCGGTCCGGGCCGGTCGCGACGGCTGGTCCGGGCGGATCGCCGGGGTCTACGCCCAGTGCCCCTACGTGCTGGGGTCCTGGGACCGGCCGCCCGCGGACCTGGCGTCGCTGTGGGAGAACGACCGCTACTGGCTCAACCGGGAGCTGTTCCCGCTGCTCGCCGAGGTCTACGACCCCGGCTCCGCGCACGCCGACGACCCGACCTGCTGGGCCGCGGCCGCAGGCCCCGAGGACCTGCAGGGGCTCCCGCCGCACGTGATCGCGTGCGCGGAGCTGGACCCGCTGCGCGACGAGGGACTCGCCCACCACCGTCGGCTGCTCGCGGCGGGGGTGCCGTCGGTCGGGCTCGTGTACCCGGGGCTCTGCCACGTCGGGATGATCCTGTTCCGCGACGCGATGCCCGACGTCTACGCGCACGCCGTGCGCGATGTCGTCGGCTTCGCCCGGTCGGTACGCGGCTGAGCCCGCCGGGTCAGGACACGGCGGGCGGGGCGGCGGGCAGGTCCGGGTCGTCGCCGGTGTCCGGGCGCACCCGGCGACGGCACCCCAGCACGACCAGGTGTGCGTCGAGCACCCGGGCGAGCAGGACCCGGTCGGCCCGGGCACCCGCGGCCGGGTCGGTCAGCATGTCGGCGACGTCGTGCTCGCTGCCGGTGCCGCCGAGACCCGCGTAGCGGGCCCAGACGTCGTAGGCGGACAGCCCGGACAGCGCCGCCCCGGCCGGGAGCGACACCGTCACGGGTTCCTCGGGCACGACCATCCGCGCCGTCTACCCGGCTCCGGGCGGTTCAGACCCCCGGGCGCCCTTTTCTGTGCGTCGTGTCCGCCTTGGCGGACCGTCCTGGGCCTCGTGCGCATCATGGTGGTCGAGGACGACGACCCCGGGATCAGCTCGGGTCGATCCGCAGGATCCGGTCGTCGTCGCCGTTCGAGGTCGTGACCAGCAGCGGACCGCCGGGCACGGCGTACACCCCGCGCAACCGGCCGGGGTCCCCGTCGAGCGCCGCCGGGATCTCGACGTCGGAGACCGCGCCGTCGGTGCCCTCCGGGCCGACCCGCATCAGCAGCAGCTTCTGCCCGCGCAGCGCGGCGACGGCGAGCATCCCGTTCCGCTGCCCCCACGCGTCGCCGTCGAGGAACGCGGCGCCGGCCGGCGCCTCGGGCGGGCTGCCGGAGGCCCACACGGCGGGGACGGCGTCGGGGAAGCGGTCCCGGTCGGTCATCGGGACCGACTCGTCGTAGGTGGTCACCGTGCCGCCCTGCGAGGGGTCCCAGCCGTAGTTGCCGCCCGGGCGCAGCAGGTTCACCTCGTCGTCGCGGGTGGGGCCGTGCTCGGCGGTGAAGACCCGCCCGGTACCCGGCTCGACCGCGACGCCCTGCACGTTGCGGTGCCCGGAGGTGTACACGAGCCGCTGGGCCGGGTCGGCGGCGTCGGCGAAGGGATTGCCGGCCGCGGGCCCGCCGGTGGCCGGGTCGACCCGCAGCGTCTTGCCGCCGAGCGAGGTGAGGTCCTGCGGGGTGGCGGGCATCGCCGCGTCGCCGGTCCCGACGACGAGCGCCCCGGTGTCGTCGACGGCGACCCGACAGCCCGAGTGGCGTCCGCCCGAGGCGATCGGCAGACCGCCGACCAGCGGGTCCGCGACCCGGGTCGCGGTGGCCCCGTCCGCGGACAGCGTCCAGGTGACCAGCCGGACGTCGACCGGGCTCCCGTTCTCGGCACGGGTCTGGCAGGTGGTGAACCGGTTCGACGTCGCGAAGTCGGCGTGCACGGCCAGGCCCATCAGCCCGCCCTCGCCGCGGGCGAACACGTCGCCCAGGTCGGCGGCGACCGGGGTGACCGCGGTGCCCGGGTCGAGCGAGGCGAGCAGCGACAGGCGCCCGTCCCGCTCGGTGACCAGCGCCCGCCCGTCGGGCAGCACGCCGACGCTCCAGACGTGGGAGAGCCCGTCCGCGACGACGACCGGCGCCAGGTCGCCGGCCGCCGCCGGGGCGTC
>NZ_WWFY01000848.1:0-6888 GCF_009864975.1 Pseudonocardia sp. SID8383 | reverse complement strand
ACGAGGAGCTGGGCGAGTCCGAGATCGCCGCGCTGGTGGCGGCGAAGGCGCCGCTGGTCCGGCTGCGCGGGCGCTGGGTCGCCGTCGACGCCCAGGCGCTGGCCCAGGGACTGGACTTCCTGCGCCGCCACCGGGACCGGCCACCCACCGTCGGCGAGGTGCTGGCCGCGGCCCGTGGCGACGCGGGCGCCCCGCTCCCGGTGACCGACGTGTCCGCCCGCGGGCACCTCGGGGCGCTGCTCGAGGGCACCGCCGAGCGGACGCTGACGCCGGTGCCGGCGCCGCCGGGGTTCACCGCGACGCTGCGCCCCTACCAGGAGCGCGGGGTGGCGTGGCTGGCGTTCCTGTCGTCGCTGGGCCTGGGGGCGTGCCTGGCCGACGACATGGGGCTGGGCAAGACCGTCCAGCTGCTGGCCCTGGAGGCCCACGACCGGTCCGGCGGGCCGACCGGCGCCCCGACCCTGATCGTGTGCCCGATGTCGATGGTCGGCACCTGGCAGCGGGAGGCCGCGACGTTCGCACCCGGCCTGCGGGTGCACGCCCACCACGGGGCCGCCCGCCCGCGCGGCGAGGCCCTGCACGCCCGGCTGGGCGAGGCCGACCTCGTCGTCACCACGTACGCGACCGCGACCCGCGACGCCGAGGACCTGCGGGCGTGGCGGTTCCACCGCCTCGTCCTCGACGAGGCCCAGATGATCAAGAACGCGCACGCGGCGGCGTCGCGCACGATGCGGTCGTTCGACGCCGGCCACCGGGTCGCGCTGACCGGCACCCCGATGGAGAACCGGCTGGCGGAGCTGTGGTCGGTGATGGACTTCCTCAACCCCGGCGTCCTCGGGGTGCCGGAGGTGTTCCGGCAGCGGTTCGCGGTGCCGATCGAGCGCCACCGCGACGCCGGGACGGCCCGCACCCTGCGCCGGATCACCCGGCCCTACCTGCTGCGGCGGGTCAAGACCGACCCCACGGTGATCGACGATCTTCCCGAGAAGATCGAGATCGTGGCCGACCACCGGCTCACCCGGGAGCAGGCGTCGCTGTACCGGACCGTCGTCGACGACATGATGGAGAAGATCGAGGGCAGCGACGGCATCGAGCGCCGCGGCAACGTGCTGGCCGCGATGAGCAAGCTCAAGCAGGTCTGCAACCACCCCGCGCAGCTGTTGCACGACGGGTCCCCGATCCACCGCAGCGGCGGGCGGCACCGCTCGGGCAAGGTCGCCCGGCTGGAGGAGATCCTGGAGCCGGTGCTCGCCGCCGGGGACCGGGCGCTGCTGTTTACCCAGTACACGGAGTTCGCTGCGATGCTGCGTCCGCACCTGTCGGCGCGGTTCGACACCGAGGTGCTCTACCTGCACGGCGGCACCCCGAAGAAGCGGCGCGACGAAATGGTCGCCCGGTTCCAGTCCGGGGAGGGACCGTCGCTGTTCCTGCTCTCGCTGCGCGCGGGCGGCACCGGGCTCACGCTCACCGCGGCGAACCACGTGATCCACCTGGACCGGTGGTGGAACCCGGCGGTGGAGGACCAGGCCACCGACCGGGCGTTCCGGATCGGGCAGCGGCGCGCGGTGCAGGTGCGCCGGTTCGTGTGCCCGGGGACGGTCGAGGAGCGGATCGAGGATCTGGTCACGGCGAAGCGGTCGCTGTCGGACATGGTGGTGACCGGCGGGGAGGACTGGCTGACGTCGCTGTCGACCTCCGAGCTGCGTGCGGTGTTCGCGCTCGGCTCGGACGCGGTGGCCGACCTCGACGAGGAGACGGGGGACGCCGATGAGTGACCGGCCGTTCTGGGCGCAGGAGGACTTCACCGGTGGGCCGCCGCGCCGCGTCGAGGGCGGTATCCGGATCCACGCGGCGGCGGGCGCGGTCGCCCGGACCTGGTGGTCGGCGCGGTTCCTGGCGGTGCTGGAGCAGCTCGGCGTCGGCGGGCGGCTCTCGCGTGGCCGCAGCTACGCCCGGTCGGGGCAGATCGTGTCCCTCGACGTCGACGCGGGCGCCGTGGTCGCGCTGGTGCAGGGCACCCGGCCGCAGCCGTACCGGGTCCGGATCGGGCTGCGGGTCTGGGACAAGACGCAGTGGCGGCGCGTGGAGCAGGCCCTGGCCGCCGACGCCTGGTACACCGCGGCCCTGCTGTCGGGGACCGTGCCCCCGGAGATCGAGGAGCTGCTCGACGGCCTGGAGCTGTCGTTGTTCCCGGCCGCGGGCGCCGACCTGTCGCAGGACTGCTCGTGCCCCGACCACACGGTGCCGTGCAAGCACCTGGCCGCGGTGTTCTACGTGCTCGCCGAGCGCTGCGACACCGACCCGTTCACCCTGCTCACACTGCGCGGACGCGACCGGGACGCGCTGCTCGAGCGGTTGCGGGCCGAGCGTGACAGCGGCGACGACCCGTCCGCACCGGCCGGGCCGGCCCCGCTGGCGGACCTGCTGGACCGCTTCTGGGACGGCGCGGCGGGGTCCGCTCCCCCGCGGCCGCCGGACACCGAGCCGGGCGCGGTGCTGGACCAGGTGCCCGAGCCGTCGCTGCGGGCGGGCGGCGGGCGGCTGACCGACGCGTTGCGGCCGGTGTACCGGGCGCTGGCCCACCCGGACGCGTGAGGAACCGGGAACGTATGAGGGCCCGGTCGCCGTGGTCGAGCGACCGGGCCCTCGTCCCGAACTGACGCGCCGCTCCCACCACGAAGCGACACGTGAAACTTAGCCAAGGCTTACCTACACTGTCAAGCCGTGGGCAGGAGCGGGTTCCCCCGGAGAGCCGGGAGGCGATCGAGAGTCGCGGCCGACCCCCCGGCGCGTTCCGCCGAGCCGGGCACGACACCCGCCCGGAACGCGGGACGGCCCGGCCGCTGTGGTCGATGCGGCCGGGCCGTGTTTCCCGAACTGACGCGCCGCTCCCACCACGAAGCGACGCGCTGAAGTTAGCCTAGGCTTACCTCAGCCGTCAAGAGCGGCACGGGAATCCGGGAGGACTCAGCCGGCGATGGGCCGGCCGCGGGCCGGGTCGAGGCGGCCGGTGACCCCGGCGTGGCGCTCGAACCAGATCGTCGTCAGCGGCGGGATGCTCGCGAGCAGGCCGATCACGGTGGTGCGCAGGTCCCAGCGGAACATCCGCGCGGTCCACAGTGTGACCAGCACGTAGGCGACGAACAGCGCCCCGTGGATCGGGCCCATCACCTGCACCCCCACCTCGGTGGTGGCCAGGATCCACTTGAAGAACATGCCGATCAGCAGGCCGGTCCAGGACAGCGCCTCGGCGACCGCCACGACCCGGAAGGCCTTGGCGACGAGGGACGGGTCGTTCATGACGGGTGCTTCCTCCAGGCGGACGGGACGTCGGAGTCCACTCTGCCGTATCCGCCGCACCACCTTCTACCAGGTGTCGAAAGACATACGGGGCGATGAGTCGGCGCGCCGCGGCCGGTCGGAGCAGGCAGGGCCCCGCGACCGTGGGGCACCGACCCGACCCGAGGTGGCCACCGTGCTCGATCTCGCCCCGACCGCCCGCGCCGTCGCCGACGTCGTCACGGGTGTCCGCGACGACCAGCTCCACGACACGACCCCGTGCGACGGCATGACCGTCGCCGCCCTGCTGGATCACGTGCACGGTCTGGCGTGGGCGTTCCGGGTCGCGGCGCAGAAGTCCCCCGAGGCCGCGGGTACCGCGCCGAGCGCCGACGCCGCGCACCTCGTCGCGGACTGGCGCACCGCGATCCCGGCCCGGCTCACCGCGCTGGCGCAGGCGTGGCGCGAGCCGGCCGCCTGGGAGGGCTTCACCGCGGCGGGCGGTCTGGACCTGCCCGCCGACGTCGCCGGGGTCATCGCCCTCGACGAGCTGGTCCTGCACGGCTGGGACCTCGCCGTGGCCACCGGCCGCCCGTTCTCCCCCGACGACGACGCCGTCGCCGCCGTCCTGGAGTTCACCACCGCGATGTCAGCGCCCGGTCAGGAGGCGTCCCGGGAGGGTCTGTTCGGGCCGGTGGTCCCGGTCCCGGCCGATGCGCCGCCGTTCCACCGGGCGCTCGGCAACAGCGGCCGCGACCCGCGCCGGAGCCCCGACGCGGGGTAGCGTCGACCGACGTGGTGACGTCCCCGCACGGCAAGGTCCGCATCGGCGTCGGCTCGGTGGGGCTTCGCGCCACCGACCCCGGCTCGGAGTTCGACGAGTTCGTCGACGCCCTCGAACGCGCGCGCATCGACTCGCTGTGGTTGCCCGACCTCGTCTCCGCCCCCGGCGTCGACGCGCTGGTCGGCACCACCTGGGCGGCCGCCCGGACCCGGACGCTGAAGGTCGGCACCGGTGTCACGATCCTGCCCGGCCGCAACCCGATGCTGCTCGCGGCCGAGCTCGCGTCACTGGCGGTGCTGGCGCCGAAGCGGATCCTGCCCGCGTTCGGCATCCGCGCGGCGACGCCGTCGGAGCGCCAGCTGTTCCCCGTCCCCGGTACCCGGGCCGCGGTGTTCGAGGAGTCCCTCGTAGTGCTGCGACGGCTGCTGTCCGAGGAGTCGGTGACCCACCGCGGCGAGTTCTTCACCCTCGACGACGCGACCGTCGCGCCGCGCCCGGCCCGCCCGCTCGACCTGTGGCTGGGCGGTCGCGCGGAGGTCGGGCTGCGCCGGGTCGGCCGGCTCGCCGACGGCTGGCTGGGCAGCTTCCTCACGCCCGACGAGTCCGCCCGTGCCCGCACCGTCATCGAGGCTGCCGCCCGCGACGCCGGCCGGGCGATCGACGACGACCACTACGGCACCAACGTCACCGTCGTGCTGCCCGGCGACGGGTCCGGCGCCGCCGCCGACCACGCGCTGCACCGGGCCGCCCAGCAGCGACCCGACGCCGACCCGGAGCAGCTGGTCGCCCGCGGCTGGGACGGCGCCGCCGAGCAGATCCGCCGCCACGTCGAGGGCGGGCTGACCAAGTTCGTGGTGCGCCCCGCCGCTCCGGCGCGGGACTGGGCCCGGTTCCTCGACGAGTTCGTCGCCGAGCTGGGGCCGCTCGAGTCGGACTGAACGTTCCCGGACGAGTGACCGATCACCTACGGTGTGTGAGTGGTCGACTCCCCGCACGGCACGGTCCGCATCGGTCTCGGCCTCGTCGGGGCCCGCCACCTACCCACCTTCGCCGACGAGTTCGACGAGCTGATCCACGCCCTCGACGCCTCCGCGGTCGACTCGCTGTGGCTGGCCGACATCGCGTCGAAGTCGGTGGTCGACCCGATGGTGGGCAGCACCTGGACCGCGGCGCGCACCCGCACCCTGAAGGTCGGCACCGGCGTCACGGTGCTGCCCGGGCGCAACCCGATGCTGCTCGCCTCGGAGCTCGCGTCGCTGGCGGTGCTCGCGCCCCGGCGGATCCTGCCGGTGTTCGGGCTGCAGGCCGCCCAGCCCTGCGACCGGCAGCTGCACCCCGTCCCGGGCCGGCGCGGCGCAGTGTTCGAGGAGTCGCTGGTCGTGCTGCGACGGCTGCTCACCGAGGACTCCGTGACCCACCACGGCGAGTTCTTCACCCTCGACGACGCCGCCGTCCTCCCCCGCCCGGCCGCCCCGCTCGACCTGTGGCTGGGCGGACGCGCCGACGCCGGGCTCCGGCGCGCCGGGCGGCTCGCCGACGGCTGGCTCGCCAGCTTCCTCACCCCCGCCGAGACCGCCCGGGCCCGCGGGATCATCGAGACCGCCGCCCGCGACGCCGGCCGCACGATCGACGACGACCACTACGGCACCAACCTGTGGGTCGCCCCGCCCGGCGCGGACCCCGGCCCCGCCCGCGCGCTGGCCGGGGCCCAACGCCCGGATGCGGACTGGCGCGACATCGTCGGCGACGGCTGGGACGGCGTCGCCGAGCTGGTCCGCCGGCACGCCGACGGAGGCCTCACCAAGTTCGTGGTGCGCCCGACCGGGCCGGTGGCGGACTGGCCGGGGTTCCTCGACCGGTTCACCACCGAGCTCGGGCCGCTCCAGTCCGGCTGAGCGGCGGGGTGCTGCGGGGGGGGTCAGCGCGTCGTCCAGATCCCCCCGTCGACCGGCAGCACCGCGCCGGTCACGTAGGACCCGGCGGCCCCGGCCAGGAACAGCGTCGCCCCGACGACGTCCGAGGGCTTCCCCAGGCGTCCGAGCGGGGTGGAGTCGGCGATCTCGTCGCCCGCCGCCTCCAGCGTGGCGCGCATCATCCGCGACGGGAACGGCCCCGGCGCGATCGCGTTCACGGTGATCCCGCGGCCGGCGAGGTCGCGGGCCAGCACCCGGGTCAGCTGGTGCACCCCGGCCTTGCTGGCCGAGTAGCTGTAGTTCGGCAGCTCGGGGACGCGCAGCCCGTCGATGCTGCCGATGTTGATCACCCGGGCCGGGTCCTCGGCCGACGCGGCGGCCTCCAGCAGCGGCAGGAACGCCCGGGTCAGGAAGAACGGCGCCTTCAGGTTGAGGTCGAGCACCTTGTCCCAGGCGTGCGCCGGGAACTCCTCCAGCGGCGCACCCCAGGTCGCGCCCGCGTTGTTGACGAGCAGGTGCACCCGCTCCTCCCGCTCCCCGACCTCCGCGGCCAGCCGGACGCACTCGTCCTCCGACGACAGGTCCGCGGCGATGCCGGTGCCGCCGATCTCCGCGGCGGTGTCGGCGCAGGCGTCGGCCTTGCGGCTGGAGACGTAGACCCGCGCCCCGGCCTCGGCGAGACCGCCCGCGATCATGCGGCCGATGCCGCTGGTGCCGCCGGTGACCACGGCCACCCTGCCGCGGACGTCGAACAGTTCGGTGATCATGACGCACGCTAACCGGAGAGCTGGCACCCTCGCAGCCATGACCCGTTCCCGCGACCGCGACGACCGGGGCCGTGCCCGCAACGCCCGCCCCCGCGACGCCGCCGGGCGTCCGCTCCCGCACGGCGCGCCCGGCGTCGGGCGGGTG
>NZ_WWFY01000086.1:0-2667 GCF_009864975.1 Pseudonocardia sp. SID8383 | reverse complement strand
CTGCCCGCCGACGTCGAGCACCCGGTGCGGCTGTCCGCGGCGCTCGCGGCGGCCCGCGCGGCCGGGGCGGACCTGCCGCAGCTGGTCGCGTTGCGGGCGATGCACGCCGTCGGGACGGCGGTGGCCACGGCACGGACCCAGGGCGACCCGTCGGTGCTGGTCGCCGTCGACGACGGGACGGTCCTCGACGACCCCGAGTTCGGCGGCGCGGACCTGCTGCTGGCGCGGGCCGGGGTGCAGGGCGGACAGACGAACCGACGGACGGCGCAGACATGAGTGACACCGAGACCGCGGCCCGCCTGGTCGGCTACGGCATGCGCCCCAAGGCGCTGCCCGGCCGCGACCCCGACTACGCCGACCTGGTCCGGCGCTACCGCGAGGACGACGAGTTCCGCACGACCGTGCAGCGCGTCGCGTCCGGTCTGGGCCTGGTGGTGCTGGCCGTCGACACCGGCCCGGGCATCGTGCTCGCCGCGACCGAGGGCTCGGTGTTCGAGATCCGGATGGACGAGTACGCCCGCCGCACCGCCCTGGCCAACCGGGGCGCCGACAAGGTCCTGCACGGGATCGCACACCTCGCCGTCGCCGCGCTGGCCTTCCCCCGCCCCGACGACCTCGGCGACGACTCCTACGTCGGCCGGGTCTCGGTGGAGCTCGTCGACGGCGCCGTCCGCGAGGCCTGCCGGGTGCTGAACGAGCGTGCCGCGGGTCCCGCCGACCCCGAGTCCGACGCCCCGCAGCTCGAGGAGGTCTGGCGGGTCTGGCAGCGTCGCCCGGAGGCCACCGCGACCAAGGACGGCCGCGTCGGGGAGTCCACCACCCGCGGAATCGTCGGCAAGGCGCTGCGGTTCCTCGCCGACCAGGGCTTCCTCGTCCCGGTCGGCGCGGAGGGCGCCTACCGGACGACGCCGCGCTACCAGGTGCAGGTGCGCGAGCTCGCGGCCCAGCGGGCCTTCGACGAGCTGCTGGCCCTGAACGTCCTGCCCGCCGCGACCGCCGCCGGGACCCTGGTGACCGAGCACGACGGCGTGTTCGACGCGCCCGGGTCCGGTGCTCAGGGCGCGGCCGGGACGGGAAGCGCGCCCGACCTCGACGATCCGCCGGGGTCGGGGGAGACGGCCGGGCCGTCGTCGGCACTCGATCCGGCACCCGCGGCGAGGCAGCCTGTGGGGGAGACCTCCTCGGACATCGTTCATCCGGTGAACGGGGCGAACGGTGCCGGGACCGACGGCTCGGTCGGCTCGGTCGGCTCAGTCGGCTCGGACACCGTGTCCGTGGAACTCGCTTACCCGGTAAGCGAGTTCGTGCAGAGCGGTGTCGGGGGTGACGGCGTGGCCGGTGACCCGATGGGCGTTGTCGATCCCGTCGGCGGGGCTGTGTCGGGGGAACCCGCTGACCCGGTAAGCGAGTTCGCACAGGACGGTGCCGGGGGTGGCGACACGGCCGGGGACCGACACCCTGCCGATACGGGTACGGAGCGTGCGGATCCGGCCGGCCCGTCGGACACCCCGCCGACCGACCACCGCACGGAGGACCGCGATGTATGAGCTGACCCGGGTCCGCCTGTTCTCCGTCGGTCCGACCGCCGCGCGCTACCAGGACGTCGCACTCGACCTGCGGGGCGTCGGGGCCCCGGTGAAGGTCGCAGTCCAGGAGGACCTGTTCGCCCCGGACGCGCTCGACCGCTCGACGCCGCGTCGGCCGTCGCCGGCGTCGGTGCTGTTCCTGGAGAACGGCGGCGGCAAGTCCGTCCTGCTCAAGCTGATCTTCTCGGTCCTGCTGCCCGGGCGGCGCCAGGTCGTCGGGACCACCAGCACCACGGTGCTGGAGAACTTCGTGCTGGCCGAGGACGTGGCGCACGTCGTCTGCGAGTGGATGCACGTCGGTACCGGGCGGCTGCTGGTCACCGGGAAGGTGTCGGAGTGGCGCGGGCACGTCGCCTCCAGCGACCCGGAGAAGCTGGCCGACGCCTGGTTCTCCTTCCGGCCGGTCCCGGGGATGGGCCTCGACGACCTGCCGTTCACCCACGACGGGCGCCGGGTCACCCTGGCCGCCTTCCGGGAGCGCCTGCAGACCGCGCACCGCGAGCACCCCGACGCCGAGCTCGCCTGGGAGACCGGGCACCGGGACTGGACCCGCCACCTCGTCGAGGTCGGCCTGGACCCGGAGCTGTTCCGCTACCAGCGCGCGATGAACGCCGGCGAGGGCGAGGCCGCCGAGGCGTTCTCGTTCTCCTCCGACGAGGCGTTCGTCGACTTCCTGCTGCGCGCGGTGCTCGACCCGGCGGAGCCGCAGAACGTCGCCGAGCTCGTCGCCGGCTACGCCGACCGGCTCGCCCAGCGCGAGGAGCTGGAGACCGAGCGGGAGTTCGTCGACGGCACGCTGTCCCGGCTCGAGCCGATGGTCGACGCCGAGGCCACCGCGATCGCCGCCCGCGACACCGAGACGGCCGCGCGGACCGAGCTGGCGGCGACCGCGTCGCGGATCGCGGCCCGCCGGATCGCCGAGGAGGCCCGCTCGGTGACCGCCGCCGAAGAGGCCACCGGCGCGGTCGAGGCCGAGCAGTCCGCGGCCCGGACGGCGGAGCGGCTGCAGGACACCGTCGGTGAACTGCGCAGACTCACCGCGGGGCTCGCCGTCGAGGCCGCCGAGCGGACCGCGGCCGAG
>NZ_WWFY01000847.1:0-8894 GCF_009864975.1 Pseudonocardia sp. SID8383 | reverse complement strand
CGGGCGTGCTGTGGGCCGGGGTCGAGGAACGCGACGGCCCTGCCGCGGGCGCCCTCGCCGACCTGGCCGCCCGGGCCGGTGCGACGGGGCCCCGGCCGTACCTCCCGCACGTCACCCTGGCCCGGTGGGACCGGCGCCGCGGGGACGCGACCGTGGGCGGCGACGGCATCGCCGCGGGCCCCTGGTGGACACCGGGGGAGGCGGTGCTCGTGCGCAGCGAGCCCGGTGCGCGCTACACCGTGCTCCACCGGGTCCCGCTCCGCCCCGGCACGCCGGACCGCACACCGGGGTGACACGGGTCGGAGACGGTCGGCGCACCCGTCGCTGGTACCGTTTCACACCGGGTCCGGCTGCAGTCCGTGGCGGCCGAGACCGACTTCCTGCCGTCCCACCGGTTCATCCGGGTGTCGTCGGACGTCATGGCCCCACGGACCGTCTCAAGGATGAAGGAGTTGAGCAGTGGCACTGACCACCGCCGAGAAGAAGAGCACGCTCGAGCAGTACGGCACCCACGCCACCGACACCGGGTCCCCCGAGGCCCAGGTCGCGCTGCTGACGAAGCGCATCGTCGGCCTGACCGAGCACCTGAAGCAGCACAAGCACGACCACCACAGCCGGCGCGGCCTGCTGCTGCTGGTCGGTCGTCGTCGCCGGCTGCTCAAGTACCTGCGCGAGGTCGACGTCACCCGTTACCGCGCGCTGATCGAGAAGCTGGGTCTGCGCCGCTGACCCGCCCGGCCGACCCGGCACCGGTTCCCGGTGCCGGGTCGTTCCGTGACACCGAGCGACACAACTGAACAGAGCCCGCCACTCGGGCGACCGGACATCCGCCGGTCCTCGGTAGTGGCCCCCGGAGCGCGACGCGCGGCCGGGGGCTTCGATCGAAGACCGGCCCAGCAGGGGATCGAGCCGGCGCCACGGTGGTGGGGGTAGACGAAGACCACTCCCAACGACGAGGAGAACACCCCCGTATGACTGACGTCATCTCCGAGGACGGCGTGCACGAGAGCACCGCCGTCATCGACAACGGCACCTACGGCACCCGCACCGTCCGGTTCGAGACCGGCCGGCTCGCCCGCCAGGCCGCCGGGTCCGTCGTCGCGTACCTCGACGACGAGACCATGCTGCTGTCCGCCACGACCGCCTCGAAGCGGCCGAAGGACCAGTTCGACTTCTTCCCGCTCACGGTGGACGTCGAGGAGCGGATGTACGCCGCGGGCCGGATCCCCGGCTCGTTCTTCCGCCGCGAGGGCCGCCCGGGCACCGACGCGATCCTGACCTGCCGCCTCATCGACCGCCCGCTGCGCCCGTCCTTCGTCGACGGCCTGCGCAACGAGATCCAGGTCGTCGTGACGGTCATGTCGCTCGACCCGAAGGACCCCTACGACGTCGTGGCGATCAACGCCGCGTCGGCGTCCACCCAGCTCGCCGGCCTGCCGTTCTCCGGTCCGGTCGGCGGCGTCCGCGTCGCGCTCATCGCGAACGAGGCGGGGACCGACACCCAGTGGGTCGCCTTCCCGACCCACGACCAGCTCGACCGCGCCGCGTTCGACATGGTCGTCGCGGGCCGCATCGTCGGTGACGACGTCGCGATCATGATGGTCGAGGCCGAGGCCACCGAGAACACCATCGACCTCGTCGCCGGTGGGGCCACCGCTCCGACCGAGGGCGTCGTCGCGGACGGGCTGGAGGCGGCCAAGCCGTTCATCCGCAGCCTGTGCGTCGCCCAGCAGCAGCTGGCCGACGTCGCGGCCAAGCCGACCGCCGACTACCCGGTGTTCCCGGCCTACCAGCCGGACGCCTTCGAGGCGGTCTCCGAGGCCGTCGAGCAGGAGCTGGCGCAGGCACTGACCATCGCCGGCAAGCAGGAGCGCGAGACCCGGACCGACGAGATCAAGGCGTCGGTGCTGGACAAGCTCGGCGAGCGTTTCGTCGGCCGCGAGTCCGAGCTCGGCAACGCGTTCCGCTCGCTGAACAAGAAGCTGGTCCGCCGCCGCATCCTGACCGACCAGGTCCGGATCGACGGCCGCGGCCTGACCGACATCCGGCCGCTGTCGGCCGAGGTCGAGGTCGTCCCGCGGGCGCACGGCTCGGCGCTGTTCGAGCGCGGCGAGACCCAGATCATGGGTGTCACCACGCTGAACATGCTCCGGATGGAGCAGCAGATCGACCAGCTGGGGCCGGAGACGCGCAAGCGCTACCTGCACCACTACAACTTCCCGCCGTACTCGACCGGTGAGACCGGCCGCGTCGGCTCGCCGAAGCGCCGCGAGATCGGCCACGGCGCGCTCGCCGAGCGGGCCCTGATCCCGGTCCTGCCGAACCGCGACGAGTTCCCCTACGCGATCCGGCAGGTCTCCGAGGCCCTGGGCTCGAACGGCTCGACCTCGATGGGCTCGGTCTGCGCGTCCACGATGTCGCTGCTCAACGCCGGTGTGCCGCTGAAGGCGCCGGTCGCGGGCATCGCGATGGGCCTGGTGTCCGACGAGGTCGACGGCCAGACGCGCTACGTCGCGCTGACCGACATCCTCGGTGCCGAGGACGCGTTCGGCGACATGGACTTCAAGGTCGCCGGCACCAAGGAGTTCGTCACGGCGCTGCAGCTGGACACCAAGCTGGACGGCATCCCGTCCGAGGTGCTCGCCGCCGCGCTGAACCAGGCCAAGGACGCCCGCCTGACCATCCTCGAGGTGATCGGCGAGGCCATCGACGGCCCGGACGAGATGAGCAAGTACGCGCCGCGGGTCACCGCGGTGAAGGTCCCGGTCGACAAGATCGGCGAGGTCATCGGGCCGAAGGGCAAGATGATCAACTCGATCACCGAGAAGACCGGCGCCGACATCTCGATCGAGGACGACGGCACGATCTACGTCGGTGCGAACGACGGCCCCTCCGCGGAGGAGGCGATCGGCATGATCAACGCGATCGCCAACCCGCAGCTGCCGAAGGTCGGCGAGCGGTTCCTGGGCACGGTGGTCAAGGCCGCCGCGTTCGGTGCCTTCGTCTCGCTCGTCCCCGGCAAGGACGGCCTGGTCCACATCTCCAAGCTCGGCAGCGGGAAGCGGATCAGCAAGGTCGAGGACGTCGTCAAGGTCGGCGACAAGCTGCGCGTCGAGGTCACCGACATCGACAACCGCGGCAAGATCTCGCTGATCCCGGTCGTGGAGGAGTCCGCCTCCGCAGACGTCACCGAGGCCCCGGCCGCCGAGGGCGCCGTCGACGCCGAGGCCCCGGCCGAGGCCGCCAACCCGAGCTGAACTGTTGGCACCTGAGAACGACCACGCGGCGGCGGCCCGGGACCTTTCCCGGGCCGCCGCCCGCGTGTCCCCGGCGCCCGTGACCACCGCCGACGACACCACCGACACGGTCCGCCGCAGCGACCTGCCCGGCGGGGTCCGGCTCGTCACCGAGACGGTGCCCGGCGTCCGCTCGGTCGCGCTGGGCATCTGGATCGGGATCGGCTCGGTGGACGAGACCCCCGAGCAGGCCGGCGCCGCGCATTTCCTGGAACACCTGCTCTTCAAGGGCACCCGGCGGCGCACCGCGGCAGGCATCGCCGAGGAGATGGACGCCGTCGGTGGTGAGCTGAACGCGTTCACCGCCAAGGAACACACCTGCTACTACGCCCACGTCCTCGACACCGACGTGGCGCTGGCGGTGGACGTGCTGGCCGACGTCGTCACCGACGCCGAGCTGGCCCACACCGACGTCGAGCTGGAACGGGGCGTCGTGCTCGAGGAGATCTCGATGCGCGACGACGACCCGGAGGACCTGCTCGGCGACATGTTCGACGAGACCCTGTTCGGCGACCATCCGCTCGGGCGCCCGGTGATCGGCTCCGAGGACTCGATCCGGGCGATGAGCCGCGACACCCTGCACAGCTTCTGGCGCGGGGAGTACACGGCGCCGCGGATGGTCGTCGCCGCGGCCGGGAACCTGGACCACGACCACGTCGCGGAGCTCGTCGCCGCCGCGCTGGACCGTGCGGCGCAGGGCCACACCGGCGCGCGCCCGGTGCCGCCGCGGACGGCGACCGGGGCCCGCCCCGTGCGCACCGGCGCCCTCGGCCTGCTCGACGACGACTCCGAGCAGGCCCACATGATGCTCGGCGTGCCCACCGCGGGTCGCGCCGGACGCGGCCTGCCGGTGCTGGCGGTGCTGAACTCCGCCCTCGGCGGGGGACTGTCGTCGCGGCTGTTCCAGCAGGTCCGCGAGCAGCGCGGACTGGCCTACCAGGTCTACTCCTCGACCGTCCGCTACGCCGACGCCGGCGCGCTGTCGGTGTACGCCGGGTGCGCCCCGGAGAGGCTGGGCGAGGTCGTCGCGGTCGTGCGGGACGTGCTCGCCGAGGTCGCGGCCGACGGTCTGACCGAGGCCGAGGTCGTCCGCGCCCGGGGCGCCCTGCGCGGGGGACTGGTGCTGGGCTGCGAGGACACCGCGTCGCGGATGAACCGGCTCGGCCGCGCCGAGCTGGACCACGGGCGGCAGCGGTCGCTGGCCGACAGCCTGGCCCGCATCGACGCCGTCACCCCTGCCGAGGTCGCCGCACTGGCGGGGGAGCTGCTGGCCCAGCCGCTCACCGCGGCCGTGGTGGGTCCCTACGGCGACGTGGACGACCTCCCCGCCGCGCTGCGCGACCTGGCCTGACCTCCCCCGAACCTGCTCCGAGGGTCACTTTCGTGGCTTCTACGGCCCCGAGAGTGACTCTCGGGGCATCCGGGGTGGTGGGTGAGACGGGCAGAGCCCCGGACCGGGCGGTCCGGGGCTCTGTGCCGTCACTGGGTCGAGGACGACGACCGCGACGTCGGCGAGCATGGCGCCGACCGCCGTCGTCACCGCACCGAACGCCGCCGTGGCGACGACGCCGTGGATGTCGTTGGTCGAGATGGTGCGGATGAAGTAGTCGCCCATGCCCTGCCAGGCGAAGGTCTTCTCGGTGATCACCGCGCCGGTGAACAGCGCCGGGATCGCGAACGCCACCTGGGTGGCGACCGGGATCATCGAGCTGCGCAGCCCGTGGCGGCGGATGGCCTGCCTGCGGGTCAGCCCCTTGGCCCGGGCGGTCCGCACGTAGTCGGAGTTGACCACGTCGAGCAGCATCGAGCGCTGCAGCAGGTGGTAGCCCGCGTAGGAGATGATCAGCAGCGAGATCGTCGGCAGCACCAGGTGCTGGGCCCGGTCGAGGAGCAGCGGCCAGAACCCGGTGACCCCGGGCGACTCGGACCCCGCGACGTAGAACAGCGTCCCGCCGACACCCTGGTTGATCGCGATGGCGACGAATACGACCGCGAGCGCCGCGACCGCCGACGGGATGTTCAGGGTGAACACCGAGGTCAGCTGGGCGGCGCGGTCACCGAGCCGGTACTGGCGCTGGGCCGAGTAGACCCCGAGCGCCACCCCGATCACGATCGACAGCAGCAGCGAGAAGAACACCAGCTGCCCGGACACCACGACGCGGAACGCCACCTGCGCGTTCACCGGGTCGCCGATCGGGCTGGTGCCCCAGTCCCACCGGGTCACGATCCCGGTGACCCAGATCCACCACCGCTCCAGGACCGGGACGTTCGAGTCCAGGTTGTACTGGCCCAGCGAACGGGCGATCTCCGCGTCGGTGCGCGGCGGCCGCAGCTGCAGGTAGTTGACCCGGGGGTCGAGGAACGAGTTCGCGAGGAAGTAGACCAGGTTGGTCGCGACGACGATCATCGCGAGCCACCCGGCGCCCCTGCGCAGGAGGTACCGGAGCACGCTGCTCTTCTCTGTTCGTCCGCGGTGCGGTGGTGGTGACCGGCACGCGCGGGTGGTGGGACGACCGCAGGTGAGCGGGTGTCACTGTTTCGGGTGACATCGAGGCTGGCACGGCAGTACCAGAAATCGGTAGACCCGGCTCACAGCGTTTACCCATTCGTGACGATGACAGCCGGCCGTCACCGCGGGTTCGTCCGCTCGACGCGTGTGACCTGCTGGCAGGCTGGGCGTCATGACCGCCCTCGCCGTCGTCGCCGGCCTGATGATGCTCGTCGGCCTGGCCGGGACCGTGCTGCCGGTGCTGCCCGGGCCGCTGCTGATCGTCGGCGGGGTGGCGGTCTGGGCGGTCCCGCGCGGCGACGCGGTCGGCTGGTGGGTGCTCGGCATCGCGGTGCTCGTCACCGTCGCCGGTCAGATCGCGAAGTACCTGCTCCCCGGACGCCGGCTCAAGGCAGCCGGGGTCCCGACCCGCACCCTGTTCGCGGGGCTCGTGCTGGGGGTCGTCGGGTTCTTCGTCGTGCCCGTCGTCGGGCTGTTCCTCGGGTTCGTGCTCGGCGTGTGGCTGGCCGAGCTGGCCCGCCTGCCCGACGCCGCCACCGCCTGGCGCTCGGCACGCGAGGCGCTCACCGCCGTCGGCTGGAGCATCCTCATCGAGCTCGCCGCCGGGCTGGTGACGGTCGCGGTGTGGATCGGCGGCCTGGTCGTCGGCTGAGCCCCGGCCGACCGTGGCCCCGTGATCGTGGATCGGGCACCGTCCGCACCGGCGTGCGACCGGTCCGGTGCCGGATCCGTGATCACGGTCGGCCGCTGCATAGACTCCGCGGCGGTCCACGACGTCGAGGTGCGCGAGGTGTACGGGTGAGCGGGACGATCAAGGTGGCGGTCCTCGGGGCGAAGGGCCGGATGGGCTCCGAGGTGTGCCGGGCGGTCGAGGCCGCCGGGGACACCGAGCTGGTCGCCGCGCTGGACGCGGGCGACGACCTGTCCGCCCTCGACGGCGCCGACGTCGCCGTGGACTTCACCCACCCCGGCGCCGCGATCACCAACATCCGCGAGTGCCTGGCGCGCGGGGTCGCGCCCGTCGTCGGGACCAGCGGCTTCGACGCCGCCAGGTTCGACGAGGTCCGCGCGATCCTCGATGAGCGCGGCTCCGGCAGCGTGCTCGTCGCCCCGAACTTCGGGGTCGGCGCCGTGCTGATGATGCACTTCGCGGCGCAGGCCGCCCGCTTCTTCGACTCCGCCGAGGTCGTCGAGCTGCACCACGCCGGCAAGGTCGACGCGCCGTCCGGTACCGCCGCGCGGACCGCGTCGGTGATCGGCGCGGCACGACGCGAGGCCGGGCTCGGCGAGGTCCCCGACGCCACCACCGACGACCCGCACGGCGCCCGCGGCGCGGTCGTCGAGGGCGTCCACGTGCACGCGGTCCGGATGCCCGGGCTGATCGCGCACCAGGAGGTCATCCTCGGCACCGACGGCGAGGTCCTCACGCTGCGCCACGACTCGATGAACCGGACCAGCTTCATGCCGGGCGTGCTGCTCGCGGTGCGCGCCGTCCGCGACCGCCCGGGCCTGACGATCGGCCTGGAGCCGCTGCTCGGGCTCGGCTGAGCCCTCAGCCGACCAGGTGCAGGTCCAGCGTTCCGGCGTGGCGGACCTCGCGCAGCGTCGACGTGCCGGTGTCCAGCGTGCGCACCGCGCCGTCGGGTGCCCAGCCGGCGCGGCCGTAGAAGTTCCGTGAGGCGGTGTCGGCCTCGGCCACCCAGGTGCGCCCCGAGTCCGAGCCGGACTCCCGCAGCGCGGCCGCGGCGGCGGCGAGCAGCCGTCCGCCGTGCCCGCGCCTGCCCCAGCGCGGCTCCACGAGCAGGGTGCTGACCTCGGCGATCGCCATGCCGTCGGCCCCGGCATAGCGGGCGGCGGCGGCGAACCCGACGGTCTCGTCCCCCTCGACGGCGACGAACAGGTGGAAGCCGTCCCCGGCGTGCACGGCGTCGCTCCAGTGCGAGCGCGCGGCGTCGGAGGTGAGCCCGGCGAACGCCTCCTCGGGCAGCAGCCCGGCGTAGGCGGTGCGCCAGGTGCGGTCCTGGATCGCCATGATCGCGCCGACGTCGTCGTCGGTGGCGGGGCGGACGGTCGCGGTGGCCATGGGTCATGCCTACCGTGCGACCCCGCGGGCCGCGTCACCGCCCGGGTCCACAGCGGCCGCACAGGTCGTTGCGATCCGCGCCCCATGCCCGGTCCCTACCGTCGTCATCGGTTCTGCACGAGAGTCCGTACGACGACGCACCGGAGGATCCCGCCATGCCCCGCTACCAGGGCCGTGACCTGCCCCGCCCCGACGACGAGGTCGTCGACCAGGGCCTCGGGTTCGACCTCGGCACCCTGCTGAGCAGGCGCCGCATGCTGGCCGTGCTCGGCGTCGGCGCCGTCAGCGCCGGGCTCGCGGCCTGCGGTACCGCGGCTCCGTCGGCGACGACCGCGACCACGACCGGCGAGATCCCGGACGAGACGGCCGGCCCGTACCCCGGTGACGGCACCAACGGTGCGAACGTGCTGACCGAGTCCGGGGTGGTCCGCAGCGACATCCGGTCGAGCTTCGGCACCGGCTCGGCGACCGCGGCCGGGGTGCCGATGACCCTCGAGCTGACGATCACCGACATGGCCGCCGCGGGCATGGCGGGTGCCGCGGTCTACGTCTGGCACTGCGATCGCGACGGCCGGTACTCCCTGTACTCCGAGGGGCTGGAGGACGAGAACTACCTGCGAGGGGTCCAGGTCGCCGGCAGCGACGGGAAGGTGCGCTTCACCAGCATCTTCCCGGCCTGCTATAGGGGGCGCTGGCCGCACATCCACTTCGAGGTCTACCCCTCCGAGGCCGACATCACCGACGCCGCCAACGCGGTCGCCACCTCGCAGGTCGCCCTGCCGCAGGCCGACTGCGACACCGTCTACGCCACCACGGGATACGAGCAGTCGGTGTCCAACCTGGCCGAGCTGAGCCTGGCGTCCGACAACGTCTTCGGCGATGACGGCGGCGCCCTCCAGCTCGCGACCGTCACCGGCGATCCGGCCACGGGCTACACGGTCGCACTGACCGCCGCCGTCGACCTGTCCACCGAGCCGACCGCGGGTGCCGCCCCGGGCGGGGGCGG
>NZ_WWFY01000846.1:0-5627 GCF_009864975.1 Pseudonocardia sp. SID8383 | reverse complement strand
GTGGACGACCGGACGCCGACCCGACTCCCCCACCCCGCGCTGCGCGCCCTGGCAGGGGGCATGTCCGCCGCGGAGCTGGCCGACCGGCTCGGCGTCACCGGACGCACCCTGCACCGCCGCTGCGTCGCCACCCTCGGGTACGGACCGGCCGTCGCACGGCGGGTGCTGCGCTTCCGGGCCGCGGCCGCGCTGCTGTACGACGGCGTCTCCCCCGCCGCGGTCGCCGCCCGCACCGGCTACGCCGACCAGCCCCACCTGTCCCGCGAGGTCCGCGCACTCGCCGGCGTGTCGCCGGCGTCCCTCGCACCTCGCACGGCTTCCCCCGACGTCGCAGCCACTGCGGGGTAGGCGACGTCGGGGGAACGTGTGCGAGGTCAGGTCCAGGCGAACAGGTCCAGCGATGAGCCGTCGGGGTCGGCGACGGTGGCGTAGCGCTGCCCCCACGGCGCGTCGAACGGGTCCAGCACCGAGGTGTGACCGGCCGCGGTGACCCGGCGCCAGGCGTCGTCGACGGCCGCGGCGGTCGGCAGCCGGAACGCCAGCCCGACCCGGCCGTGGCCGTCCGGGGTGACACCCGGGTGGAAGCCCTCCACCATCGACTGCAGGTCCAGGGCCAGGCGCACGCCGCCGCGCAGCGTGGTCTCCACGTGCGCCTCGGTCTCGGAGCCCTCGGGGAACTCCAGCCCCAGCAGGCGATAGAAGGCCAGCGAGCGGGTCATGTCGGTGACCACGATGCCGATCATGTCGAGCTCGGCGCCGATCGAGGTGTCCATGCCCACCACGCTAGGCCGCGGGCAGCCCGGCGTCGTGAACGGATCGGACTCCGGTCAGCGCTTGCCGCGGAAGCGACGCAGCATGTCCTGCGCCCGCCGGCGGTTGCGCGGATCGCTCGCCATCCGCTTGGCCTGGTCGCTGTAGCGACGCCCCTGCGGGCTCTTCAGGAATGCGCTGATGCGCCCGATGATGCCGGCCATGAGGACCTCCGTGGTGGCGGGCCGCGACACGGACGTGCACGGCTCCGTGCACAGGATGCCCGTTTCGTCCGGACATCATTCCACCGGGTGACGATCCCCGGACACACGACGGGCCCCGCCGCAGGATGCGGCGGGGCCCGTGCGTGCGGAGCCTGCCTACAGGTACTGGCCGGTGTTCGACGCGGTGTCGATCGCGCGGCCGGTGGCGTCGTTCTTGCCGGTGACCAGGGTGCGGATGTAGACGATCCGCTCCCCCTTCTTCCCCGAGATCCGCGCCCAGTCGTCGGGGTTGGTCGTGTTCGGGAGATCCTCGTTCTCGGCGAACTCGTCGACGATCGCGTCCAGCAGATGCTGGACCCGCAGCCCCGGCTGGCCGGACTCGAGCACCGCCTTGATCGCGGACTTCTTCCCGCGGTCGACGATGTTCTGGATCATCGCACCGGAGTTGAAGTCCTTGAAGTAGAGCGTCTCCTTGTCGCCGTTGGCGTAGGTGACCTCCAGGAACCGGTTCTCCTCGGACTCGTCGTACATCCGCTCGGTGACCCGCTGGATCATCCCGTCCACGCAGGCCTTGCGGCTGCCGCCGAACTCGGCGACGTCGTCGGCGTGGATGGGCAGCGTCTCGGTCAGGTACTTCGAGAAGATGTCCTTCGCGCCCTCGGCGTCCGGACGCTCGATCTTGATCTTCACGTCGAGCCGTCCCGGCCGCAGGATCGCCGGGTCGATCATGTCCTCACGGTTCGAGGCACCGATGACGATGACGTTCTCCAGGCCCTCGACGCCGTCGATCTCGGCGAGGAGCTGGGGGACGATCGTCGTCTCCACGTCGGAGGACACACCCGAGCCACGGGTCCGGAAGATCGAGTCCATCTCGTCGAAGAACACGATCACCGGGGTGCCGGCGCTCGCCTTCTCCCGCGCGCGCTGGAAGATCAGCCGGATGTGCCGCTCGGTCTCGCCGACGAACTTGTTGAGCAGCTCGGGGCCCTTGATGTTGAGGAAGAACGCGCGCCCCTCGTCCGGGTCGTCGCCCCGCTGCTTGGCGATCTTCTTCGCCAGCGAGTTCGCGACGGCCTTCGCGATGAGCGTCTTCCCGCAGCCGGGCGGCCCGTAGAGCAGCACGCCCTTGGGCGGACGCAGCTCGTACTGGGTGAACAGCTCGGTGTGCAGGAACGGCAGCTCGACCGCGTCCTGGATCTGCTCGATCTGCCGGGACAGGCCGCCGATGTCGGAGTAGGCGATGTCCGGGACCTCCTCGAGCACGAGGTCCTCGACCTCGGCCTTGGCGACCCGTTCGTAGGCGTAGCCCGCCCGCGAGTCGACCATGACCGAGTCGCCGGACTTGAGCGGGCTGGTGCCCTCCTCCTGTCCGAGCTCGAACAGCGGCGCCGCCAGCCAGACGACGCGCTCCTCGTCGGAGTGGCCGACGACCAGGCCGCGACCGGCCGAGCCGTCCTCACCCGGACGGGAGATGATCTCCCGCAGCGAGTAGAGGTCACCGACCTGCTCGAAGCCCATGGCCTCGACCACGGTGAGCGCCTCGTTGAGCCGGACGGACTGACCGCTACGCAGCGTCTCGCCCTCGACCGCCGGGGACACGGGGACCCGCATCCGGCGGCCGGAGGTGAAGACGTCGACCGTGTCGTCGTCGTACCGGCCCAGGAACACCCCGTAGCCGGACGGCGGCTGCGCGAGCCGGTCGACCTCCTCGCGGAGCGCGACCAGCTGGCCGCGGGCCTCCTTGAGGGTCTCGGTCAGCTTCTCGTTCCGAGCGTTGAGCGCGGAGAGCCGGCTCGTGGTCTCGGCGAGCCGCTGTTCCAGCACTCGGGCGTGCCGGGGCGTCTCGGTCAGCCGTTGACGTAGCGAGGAGATCTCGTGCTCGAGGTGACGGATGTGCTCGGCGGCCTCAGCGGGGCTGAGGTCGCGGTCAGACTGGAAACCCTGGTTGCCGGGACCGTCGTCGTAGGGGTGGTTCACGGCAGCCTCCCTCCGTGTTCCGTCTCACCACGGTACCCGTGACGGGTGACCGCGACGGTGCGTCGAACCGGTGATCCGGGCCTCAGCCGGTCGGCACCATGTGGTCACTCTGCGGCTTCACGGGCGTCACCGCCACGTCCACACGGAGGGTAGTTCGTAACGTTCTCGTTCCGCGGTCCGGCGCGTCGCGGTGGCGATCCGGTCGAAACCGGACAGAACTCCCGGGTCAGCGGCCGGTCGGCCGTCGCTGCTGCCGGGGCGGCGTGACGCCGTCGGCGAGCCGCCGGGTGGTCAGCAGGAAGGCCGTATGGGCGATCATCCGATGCTCCGGACGGACGGCCAGACCCACCACGTGCCAGGGGCGGACCATCGCCTCCCAGGACTCGGGCTCGGTCCAGCACTGCATCTCCCGCAGCGCCTCGGTGAGCACCGACAGCTGGGTGGTGGTCGCGACGTAGCCGACGAGGATCCCACCCGGCACCAGGCAGTCGCGGACGGTGTCGAGCACGTCCCACGGCGAGAGCATGTCCAGCACGACCCGGTCGACCTCGCCGCGGTGCTGCCTGACGTCACCGACGGTCAGCTCCCAGTGCGGGGGCCGGTGGCCGAAGAAGGTCTCGACGTTGGTGACCGCGTGCGGGGCGTGGTCGTCGCGGACCTCGTAGGAGATCACCTTGCCGGTCGGCCCGACGGCCTGCAGCAGCGAGCAGGTCAGCGCGCCGGACCCGGCGCCGGCCTCCAGTACCCGCGCGCCGGGGAACACGTCGCCCCACATGAGGATCTGCGCGGAGTCCTTGGGGTAGATCACCTGGGCGCCGCGGGGCATCGACAGCACGTAGTCGGCCAGGCGGGGACGCATGGTCAGGTACGGCGTGTTCGCCGCGGAGTGCACGAGCCCGCCCTCGGGCGAGCCGATGATGTCGTCGTGGTCGATCTGGCCGCGGTGGGTGTGGTACGCCCCACCGGCCTGGAGGACGACGGTGTAGCGGCGCCCCTTGGGGTCGGTGAGCTGCACCCGGTCGCCCTCGCGGAACGGCCCGCCGCGGCGCGGGGGCACCCAGGTGGCCGGCTCGGTCCCGGCGGTCCCCGTAGGAGCGGATCCGGTGTCGGCGGTCCCGCTGTCGGGCGTGCCGCTGTCGGGCGTGCCGCTGTCGGTGGACCCGGTGTCGCCAGGCTCGTCGGCGGCGGCGGGGACGGTGTCGATGATCTCCGGGTCGACGGGCTCCGCGTCGACGAGGTCCGCGTCGACGGGCTCCTCGGCGTGCGGGCTGTCGAGGGGCGCGGACTCGGTCGGCGCGTCGGGCGTCGGGGCGTCGTGCACGGGCGACGACGCTATCCGCGCGCGCCCCCGGCTCCGACGCCGGGGCACGTGGGCTCCCCGGGGCGCCCGGAACCGTCAGGGGTCGCGGCTAGCCTGCCGCTATGACCGCCGCCCCCGCCGACGAGCCCGGCCCGGCCGCACCGGGCCCCGCGGTCATCCCTGTACCCCTCGCGGCACCCCCGCGTCCCCCCGCCCTGTCCCCGTCGCGTGCGGCGGACTTCCGCCGCTGCCCACTGCTCTACCGGTTCCGTGCGGTCGATCGGCTCCCGGAGCCGCCGTCGCAGGCGCAGGTCCGCGGGACACTGGTGCACGCGGTGCTGGAGCGGCTGTTCGCCCGGGACCCGGCCGACCGGACCCCGCAGGCCGCGCGGGAGCTGCTCGGCCCCTGCTGGGACGACCTCGCGGCCGCGGAGCCCGCCGCGGCGGCGCTGTTCAGCGGCCCGGAGGACCCGCAGCTCGCGCTCTGGCTGGACTCGGCCTCCGCGCTGCTCGACCGCTACTTCGCCCTGGAGGACCCGGCCGGCGTCTCCGCGACGGCGGTGGAGACCCGCATCGAGGCGGCCCTGCCCGGCGCCGGCGACGCGGCGCCGGTGCCGCTGCGCGGCATCCTGGACCGGCTCGACGACGGTCCCGACGGGCTGCGGGTGGTCGACTACAAGACCGGCGCGACGCCCGGCGAGGGCTACGAGTCCGGCGTGCTGTTCCAGCTCAAGTTCTACGCACTGGCCGTCCTGCTGACCCACGGCCGCGTCCCCGACGAGCTGCGCCTGCTCTACCTGGCCGACGGCACCGCCCTGACCTACCGGCCCGACGCCGAGGAGCTCACCCGCTTCGGGCGCCTGCTCGAGGCGGTGTGGACCGCCATCCGGCTCGCCGCCCCCACCGGGGACTTCCGGCCCCGCACCGGCCCGGCCTGCCGCACCTGCGACCACAAGGCCCACTGCCCCGCGTGGGGCGGTACTCCCCCGCCGTATCCCGGCTGGCCGGGCGGCGCGGCATGATCGACGGGTGAGCGCACCGCCCCCTATCCCGCCCGGCCCGTTCTACCTGCCCCGCGGCGAGCAGACCGCCGACGGCGTCACCCACGCCGCCTTCGAGGCGACGCCGTCGACGACCGGCCCCTGGTTCGCCGACGCCCAGCACATGGGCCCGCCCTCGGCGCTGCTGGTCCGCGCCCTCGAAGGGCTGCCCGAGTCCCGCCCCGGCGGCGCCGAGGCGGGGTGGCGGATCGCCCGCGTCACCGTCGAGGTGCTCGGAGCGGTGCCCGCCGGGCCGGTCACGGTCACCGCGGGCGTCGAGCGGCCCGGGCGGACGATCGAGCTGCTGTCGGCGACGATGCGCGCCGGTGACCGGGA
>NZ_WWFY01000845.1:0-27962 GCF_009864975.1 Pseudonocardia sp. SID8383 | reverse complement strand
CCGCGCCGCGACGCCGGAGGGCCCGGACGCCGCGCTGCGCCGCCGGATCCGGGTGGCGGAGTGGGCCGTGCCGGTCGTGACCGGCGCCGCGGTCGTCGCCGGGGCGCTGCGCCGCTCCTGACCCGTGGAACACGGACGGCCCGGCCGGGGAGATCCCCGACCGGGCCGTCGTCGTGCGTGGTGTTACCGGGCGAACGCCTTGTCGATCAGCTCGGCCTGCTCGACCTCGTGCACCTTCGACGAGCCGGCGGCCGGGGCCGCCATCCGACGCCGGGACACCCGGGTGAAGCTCCCCTGCAGCTGGGGCAGCTTCTGCGGCAGCTCCAGGCCGTAGTACGGCCACGAGCCCTGGTTGGCCGGCTCCTCCTGGACCCAGCGGACGTCACCGGCGGCCTCGGGGTAGCGCTCGAGGACGGCGGCGATCTCCTCGGCCGGCATCGGGTAGAGCCGCTCGACGCGGACCAGCGCGGCCTCGTCCACGCCTGCGTCGCCGTTCTTGCGGCGCTTGTCGCGGGCCGCGGCCAGCTCCCAGTAGATCTTGCCGGAGCAGAACAGCACCCGCTTCACCCCGGAGACGGTGTCGCCCTTGCCGGCGTGCTCCGGGTCGTCGATGACCGGGCGGAACCGGCCCTCGGTGAAGTCGGACAGCGGGCTGACGACCTGCTTGGCACGCAGCATCCACTTCGGCGTGAACACCACCAGCGGCCGGCGCACCCCGTCGAGGGTGTGCTGACGCAGCAGGTGGAAGTAGTTCGCCGGGTCCGACGGCAGCGCGACGGTCATCGAGCCCTCGGCGCACAGCTGAAGGAAGCGCTCGATGCGCCCGGAGCTGTGGTCGGGGCCCTGGCCCTCCAGGCCGTGCGGCAGCAGCAGCGCGACGTCGGAGAGCTGGCCCCACTTGGCTTCACCGGAGGAGATGAACTCGTCGATGATCGACTGGGCGCCGTTGACGAAGTCGCCGAACTGGCCCTCCCACATGACGAGCGCGTCGGAGTTGGCGACGGAGTAGCCGTACTCGAAGCCGACCGCGGCGAACTCCGAGAGCGCCGAGTCGTACGGCAGGAACCGGCCCTGCCCCTCGGCCAGGTTGCGCAGCGGGAAGTACTCCGCACCGGTGTGCCGGTCGATCAGGACCGAGTGCCGCTGCACGAAGGTGCCGCGACGCGAGTCCTGACCGGAGAGCCGGACCAGCCGGCCGTCCATCGCCAGCGAGCCGATGGCGAGCAGCTCGGCGAAGGCCCAGTCGACGTCGCCCTCGCGGGACATCTTCTCGCGCTTGCGCAGCACGGGCTCGACCCGCTTGTGCACGGCGAACCCCTCGGGGAGGTTGGCGTGCACGTCGCCGATCCGGTGGACGACCTCGAGCGGGACCGAGGTGTCGAGGTCGGACGGGACGAGCTGCTCGGACTCGATCGACGGCGAGATCACCGGCGGGGTCTTCTCGAGCTCGCGCACCTCGTTGAAGACGTGCTCGAGCTGGTTGGAGAAGTCCTTGAGCGCCTGCTCGGCCTCTTCCATGGTGATGTCACCACGGCCGATCAGCGACTCGGTGTAGATCTTCCGGACGCTGCGCTTGGCGTCGATGATGTCGTACATCGACGGCTGGGTCATCGAGGGATCGTCGCCCTCGTTGTGGCCCCGGCGCCGGTAGCAGATCATGTCGATCACGACGTCGTTGTTCCAGCGCTGGCGGTACTCCACGGCCAGCTTGGCGACCCAGACGCAGGCCTCCGGGTCGTCGCCGTTCACGTGGAAGACCGGCGCGCCGATCATCTTCGCGACGTCGGTGCAGTACTGCGAGGACCGCGAGTGCTCCGGCGCGGTGGTGAACCCGACCTGGTTGTTGACGACGACGTGCACGGTCCCGCCGGTGCGGTACCCGCGCAGCAGCGCGAGGTTCAGCGTCTCGGCCACGACGCCCTGACCGGCGAAGGCCGCGTCGCCGTGCATCAGCACCGGCAGCACGGTGAAGCCGCCGTCGCCCTTGTCGAGCAGGTCCTGCTTCGCGCGGACGATGCCCTCCAGCACCGGGTCCACGGCCTCCAGGTGCGACGGGTTCGCGGTCAGCGAGACCGCGGTCTCGCCGTCGCCGAACATGCGGAAGTACTTGCCCTCGGCACCGAGGTGGTACTTCACGTCGCCGGAACCGTGCGCCTGGCCCGGGTCGAGGTTGCCCTCGAACTCGCGGAAGATCTGGCTGATCGGCTTGCCGACGATGTTGGCCAGCACGTTGAGCCGGCCACGGTGCGGCATGCCGATGACGACCTCGTCGAGTTCGCGCTCGGCGGCCTTGTCCAGCACGGCGTCGAGCAGCGGGATGACGGTCTCGCCGCCCTCCAGCGAGAACCGCTTCTGCCCGACGTACTTGGTCTGCAGGAAGGTCTCGAAGGCCTCGGCCGCGTTCAGCCGGGACAGGATGTACTTCTGCTCCGAGGAGTCCGGCTTGACGTGCGCGACCTCGATGCGTTCCTCGAGCCACTTGCGCTGCTCGGGGTCGGCGATGTGCATGTACTCCGTGCCGATGGTGCGGCAGTAGGAGTTGCGCAGCAGGCCGAGCACGTCGCGCAGCTTCATGTGGCTCTGCCCGCCGAACCCGCCGACCGCGAAGTCGCGGTCGAGGTCCCACAGGGTCAGGCCGTGGCTGAGGACGTCGAGATCGGGGTGCCGGCGCTGGCGGTAGTTCAGCGGGTCCGTGTCGGCCATCAGGTGGCCACGGGTCCGGTAGGACTCGATCAGCTCCAGCACGCGGGCGGTCTTGTCGACCTCGCCCTCGGGGAAGTCCTGCACCCAGCGGACCGGCTCGTACGGCACCCGCAGCGACGCGAAGATGTCGTCGTAGAAGCCGTCCTCGCCGAGGAGCAGCTGGTGGATCCGGCGCAGGAAGTCGCCGGACTCGGCGCCCTGGATGATCCGGTGGTCGTAGGTCGAGGTCAGCGTGATGATCTTGGAGATGCCGAGCTCGACGAGCCGCTCCTCCGACGCGCCCTGGAAGGCGGCCGGGTACTCCATCGCGCCGACGCCGACGATCGCGCCCTGGCCCACCGACAGCCGCGGCACCGAGTGGTTGGTGCCCAGCGTGCCGGGGTTGGTCAGGCTGATCGTGGTGCCCGCGAAGTCGTCGGCGGTCAGCTTGCCGTCACGGGCCTTGCGGACCATGCCCTCGTAGGCCTGCCAGAACTGCGCGAACGACATGTTCTCGCAGCCCTTGATCGACACGACGATCAGCGAGCGGCTGCCGTCCTTGCCCGGCATGTCCATCGCCAGGCCCAGGTTCACGTGCTCCGGCGTCGCGACCGAGGGCTTGCCGTCGGTCTCGGCGAAGTGCCGGTTCATGTTCGGGAAGTCGGTCAGCGCCCGGACCAGCGCGTAGCCGATCAGGTGCGTGAACGACAGCTTCCCGCCGCGCGTGCGCTTGAGGTGGTTGTTGATGACGATGCGGTTGTCGGCGAGCAGCTTGGCGGGCACCGCACGCACGCTCGTCGCCGTGGGCAGCTCGAGCGAGGCGGTCATGTTCTTGGCGATGGCGTTCGCGGCACCGCGCAGCGGGGTGGTGGTCGCGCCACCCCCGTCCTGCGTCGGCTTCGCGGCCTTGGAACCGCTGCCCGCGGCGGGCTTGGCCGGTGTCCCGTTCGACGACGACGCCGGGGCCGGTGCGCTCGCGGTGCGCAGGCGCTCCTCGGCGGGCGGCGGCTCGGCCTTCGGGGTGACCGGCGGCGGGACGTCGCGGGAGGTGGCGGTGCCCTTGCCGCCGGCCTTCCCGCCGTTCGTCACGGCCCTCTGCGCCGGGGCGTCGCCGGAGCCGGCCGCGCCGGTCTCCGTGCCGCTCCCGCTGCCCTGGTCGTCCTCGGTGGCCGCACCTCGGGTGACCCCACCCGAGGAGGCCGCCGGGGCGGACCCGTTGCCGGAGGAGGTGTCGGCCGGCTCCTCGGTCCCGACGGACGACGAGGAGGCCTTCTCACCGTCCTTGCCGTAGTCGGCGAAGAACTCGTGCCAGGCCGGGTCCACGGCCGACGGGTCCTCCTGGAAGCGCTGGTACATCTCCTCGACGAGCCACTCGTTCGGACCGAAGTCGCTCGCCTGATGGGAGGTACTGCTCGATGACACTCTGCGTCAACCGCCTTGATAGCTGCTCGATTTGTCGCGACCGGCTACCAGGTTAGTCCCCTCGACGCGAGACCGGGCAGTGTGCCGGGTCCCACTTCGTGATCGTTTCGTGATCGACCGCACGCGGACGGCGAGCGGCACGATTCAGAAGCCGGGCGGGGACCCGAGGACGCCGACCACCGCGGTCTGCGTCGCCGTCTCGGCGACGACCGTCCCGACCGGCGGGCCGACGCGGGCCGGGCGGCGGACGGTGTCGCGCTCGCCGGCGTACTGCCCGTCGACGGGGGAGATCAGCAGCTCGGTGCGGACCGGACCGTCGTCGTGGACGAGGGTGGGGTGCCGCTCGCCGTCGAGGTTGTCGGTCTCGCCGAGGGAGACGGCCGGCATCCGGCGCAGCGCGGCGTAGAGCACCGCGCGCAGTTCGGCGGGGACCCGGCAGGTCCGCAGCGCGTCGACCGCGCTGGGGAACGGGCCGGTGTAGCCGCGGCCCGGCGGGCTGTCGGCGATCAGCCGGTCCAGCATCGCGGCCGGGTCGCGGGGCAGGCCCGCGAGGAACGCCTCGGTGGGGTTGGCCCACGAGCCGACCCTCGCGGCGGGCCGGTGGCCGTGGAGCGCGGCGTAGAAGTCGCCGTGCGGGGCGCGGAAGCGGCCGGTGGGCCACTGGTCGGCGATGTCGAAGCCGTCCTCGATCGCGGCGGCGCCGTCGCCGGACAGCCAGTGCACGCGGCCGGTCAGCTCGCGGTCGAGCAGCCAGTCCTGGGCCGGGTCGAGCGGGGTCCACTGCTGGAGCAGGTGCTCGCTGTAGTGGACGCAGAGCTCGTCGCGGGCGAAGCAGGTCCCCATCCACCAGGCGTGCGTCGCCGTGTGCCGGTACTGACCGGGGGAGATCGGCTCGTCGGAGGTCCGGATGGCGAGCTCCAGCAAGTCGGGCTCCTCGTCATGTCGCGAGTCCTGTCGCGGGTGCCCCGGCAGGGGTTGCCCGGGGCGCCGTGAACCGTGGATGACGTCACACATTCTCTACGCCCTGCCTACGAGCCGTGACGCGACCCCCCGGTACTGGGCCGAACGGCGCAATGCCGCAGGTCCCCTCGTCGGGGGGTGGCGTGGTGCTCACGCGGCCGGGCCGCGGCCGGACAGCCGGAACCCGCGGTAGCCGTCGGCGGCGACGTCGGCGCAGGTCGCGGCGTAGCGGGCGAACCCGCCGGCGTAGGGCATGAACACACTCGGCTTGCCCGGCACGTTCGCGCCCAGGTACCAGGACGACGCGGCCCGCGGCAGCAGTGTCGCGTCGGCGGCGGCCCGGTTGTGCTCGCCCCAGTCGCGCTCGGCGGCCGGGTCGGCCTCGATCCGGTCCCGGCCGGTCGCGCGCAGGTGCGCCAGGCAGCCGGCGATCCAGTCGACGTGCTGCTCGATCGAGGTCGGCATGTTCGTGAGCACCGACGGGCTGAACGGCCCGGTGACGGTGAACAGGTTCGGGAAGCCGGACACGGCCAGTCCCAGGTAGGTCCGGGGGCCCTCGCGCCAGGCGTCGCTCAGCGCGGTGCCGTCCGGGCCGACAGGGTCCAGCCGCAGCAGCGGACCGGTCAGCGCGTCGAAGCCGGTGGCGAACACCAGGTCGTCCAGCTCGTGCAGCGCGCCCGAACGCAGCCGCAGGCCACCCGGCTCGACGGCCTCGACCGGGTCGGCCCGGACGTCGACGAGCGTCACGTCGTCGCGGTTGTAGGTCTCGAAGTAGTGGGTGTCGATCGGCGGGCGCTTGGTGGCGAAGCCGTGGTCGTGCGGGAGCAGCGCCTCGGCGGTCGCCGGGTCCTCGACGACCTCCCGGATCCGGTCGCGGATGAACTCCGAGGCGGTGGCGTTGGCGGCCTCGTCGGCGAGCAGGTCCCGGTAGGCCGCGCGGAACCGCAGCCCGCCGCGCTCCCAGGCGGCCCGGTAGACGCGATCGCGCTCGTCGTCGGGGTCGTCGAGGGCGGAGCGGTCGTCGATCGTGAACGGGTGCCCGTTGGTGGATCCGGCCTGGATCCCGCGGATGCGGTCGTAGTCGGCCTTGTAGGCGCGCGACTCGTCCTCGGTCAGCGGGCCGTTGCGGGCCGGGATCGAGTAGTTCGGGGTGCGCTGGAAGACGGTCAGGTGCGCGGCCTGCTCGGCCAGCACCGGGATCGCCTGGATCCCGGTCGAGCCGGTGCCGACGACGCCGACCCGCCGCCCGGCGACGTCGACGCCCCCGTGCGGCCAGCTGCCGGTGTGGAACCAGCGCCCGGCGAAGTCGTCCAGGCCCGGCAGGTCCGGCACGTTCGCCGCGGACAGACAGCCGACCGCGGTGACCAGGAACCGGCAGCACAGGTCGGGGCCGTCCTCGACGGACACGGTCCAGCCCCGGCCGTCGGCGTCGGCGCGGGCCCCGGTGACGGTGGTCGAGAGCCGGATGTCACGGCGCAGGTCGAACCGGTCGGCGACGTGGTCGAGGTAGGCCCTGATCTCCGGCTGGCGCGGGTAGCGCTCGGTCCAGGTCCACTCCTGCTCCAGCGCGGAGTCGAAGGAGTAGCAGTAGTAGTAGCTCTCCGAGTCGCACCGCGCGCCCGGGTAGCGGTTCCAGTACCAGGTCCCGCCGACGCCGTCGGCGCGTTCCAGCACGACGGCGGACATCCCGAGCCCGCGCAGACGGTGCAGCATGTAGAGCCCGGCGAACCCGGCTCCGACCACGACCGCGTCGAACTCCTCGGGGGCGACGTCCTGACCAACAGCGCTGTCGACCATGTCACCCAGATGAGCACGCCCGCGCGGGCCCGGCAAGCCCGGACCTACGACATCCAGGTCTTGAGCTTCTCGAACGTGTGGTTCACGTCGTCGGTCATCGGGTTCACGTGCAGGTGGGTGATCCCGTTCTCCTGCAGCGCCGCGATCCGCTCGCGGACGTGGCCCTCGGAGCCGATCAGGGTGACCTTGTCGATGAAGTCGTCCGGGAGCGCGGCCATGGCCTCCTCCTTCTTCCCGTCCAGGTAGAGGTCCTGCACGGTCTTCGCCGCGTCGGCGTAGCCCTGCTTGGCGAAGACGGTGTTGTAGAAGTTCTTGCCGCGCGCGCCCATGCCGCCGATGTAGAGCGCGTAGAGGCCGCGGGCGGCCTGGCGGGCCGGCTCGAAGAACTCCTCCTCGAGCGCGACGATCCCGCCGCCGGTGATCTGCAGGGGGCCCAGCTCGGGGGCGCGCTTGGCGTAGCCGGCCTCGAGGGCGGGCCCGAAGACCTCCTGGATCTTCTCCGGCAGCACGACGTGCGGCAGCCAGCCGTTCGCGAGTTCGGCGGTCATCTGCAGGTTCTTCTCGCCCAGCGCGGCCACCCAGATCGGGATGTCGGCGCGCTTGGGGTGGTTGATGATCTTCAGCGGCTTGCCGAGGCCGGTTCCTCCGGGTAGCGGGATCGGGTAGAGCCCGTCGTTGGTGAGCTTCTCCTCCCGCTTCCAGACCTTGCGGCAGATCTCGATGATCTCCCGGGTGCGCCCGATCGGCTTGTCGTAGGCGACGCCGTGGAAGCCTTCGATGACCTGCGGGCCGGATGCGCCGAGGCCGAGGCTGAACCGGCCGTCGGACAGGGCGTCGAGGCCGGCCGCGGTCATCGCGGTCAGGGTCGGGGTGCGCGAGTAGATGGGCAGGATCGCCGAGCCGATCTCGAGCCGCTCGGTGCGTGCGGCGAGGTAGCCGAGCAGGGAGACGGCGTCGAAGGAGTAGGCCTCGGCGGCCCAGACGACGTCGAGGCCGGCGCGTTCCATGTCGGTGACGGCGTCCGCGTTGCGGATCGGGTCGTCGCCGTAGGGGAGGACGGTGGAGAGCTTCACTCCCCGTTCAGTACTCACAAGTTACTCGTCGGTCAAGTCCGGACCGGGGCGGAACCCGAATCCCAACAGGGGGGTTAACCGCACTGCCCGCGGGGTACGGGTTCCGCGAGAGTGGGACGCATGACGCTCGAGGCCGCACCCCCCCGCAGCACGTCCGCGAAGCGGACGCCCGCGCCGATCGTCGACGGGCAGCGCCCGCCCGGCGCGATGTTCCTGGTCGGACTGTTCGTCGTCCTTCCGACGCTCGCGCTGTTCGCCGCCGTCCCGCTCGCGTGGGGCTGGGGCCTCGGGTGGGTCGACGTCGCGCTGTTCGTCGTGTTCTACCTGGTCAGCGGCCTGGGCGTGACGGTCGGTTTCCACCGCTACTTCACCCACGGCTCGTTCAAGGCGAACCGGCCGCTGCGGATCGCGTTGGCGATCGCCGGCAGCATCTCGCTCCAGGGCAGCGTGCTCGACTGGGTCGGCGACCACCGCCGGCACCACGCGTTCTCCGACAAGGAGGGCGACCCGCACTCGCCGTGGCTCTACGGCACCGGCGCGAAGGCGCTGGTCAAGGGCTTCTGGCACTCGCACATGGGCTGGATCTTCAACCGCGACCTCACGAACATGAAGCGGTTCGCCCCGGACCTGCTCACCGACCGCGACATGATGCGCGTGGAGAAGGCGTTCCCGTTGATCGTCGTGTTCAGCCTGGCGGGCCCGGCGCTCGTCGGCGGCCTGGTCACCATGTCCTGGTGGGGCGCGTTCACCGCGTTCTTCTGGGCCGGCCTGGTCCGCGTCGCGGTGCTGCACCACGTCACCTGGTCGATCAACTCGATCTGCCACATCTGGGGCGAGCGCCCCTTCGCCTCCCGTGACAAGTCCGCCAACGTCTGGTGGCTGGCGGTCCTGTCCTTCGGCGAGTCCTGGCACAACCTGCACCACGCCGACCCGACCTGCGCCCGGCACGGTGTGAAGAAGGGCCAGATCGACATCTCGGCCGTCGTCATCCGGGGCTTCGAGAAGCTCGGCTGGGCGACCGCGGTCCGCTGGCCCACCACGCGCCGCCTCGAGAAGCTCTCGAAGAAGCCGGCCGCCACCGCGGCCTGACCCCTCCGCGTCATACGTCCGACGCCCCCGGTGCCCCGTGCACCGGGGGCGTCGTCGTGTCCGGGGTCCTGGGGCGTGTCTCCCCATCCGCCACCGTCGCTCCCGGCGCCCACGCCGCCGTCGGCGGCGTTGCCGGACCGCCCGAATACGCCCGGTATGAGGGCGGCCCGGCTGCCTTGCCGGCGGCGACGTGGATCACCGGGCCCGGCGGCGCCGGATGGGGAGACACGCCCTAGCGGCGACGCCGGGCCGGTCGCCGCTTCCCCGCCGTCGACGGGGGGCGCGGTGCCGGTGCCGCCGGGGGCTCGCTGCGGCGGGTCCGGGGGCTGTGCGCCGAGCGGCCGCGCACGATCCCGATGAACTCCTCCATCAGGTCGCTGTTCTCCGCGTCCGGCCAGGTCAGCGCGACGCCGGAGCCCGGGGCGTCGACCAGCGGCCGGTAGGTGAGGTCCCGGCGGTGGTGCAGCCGGGCCAGCGACTGCGGGACGACCAGCACCCCGACCCCCGCGGCGACGATCTCGACCGCCTCGGCCGTCGTCGGCGGGGCGTACTCCGCGGCCCGGCCGGGCGGCCCGCCGGGCCAGTCGAGCGTGTCGTCGCCGGTGCGCAGGACGATCTCGTCGGCCAGGTCGGCGACGGTCACCTCGTCGGCCGCGGTCACCACGTGCTCCTTCGGGACGACCACCACGGTGGTCTCGGTGTAGAGCGGGATCGCGTGCAGCCCGGTCCGGTCGATCGGCAGCCGGGCGACGGCGGCGTCCACCGTGCCCGCGCGGACCAGGTCCGCGGCCTCGGCGGCGGCCACCGTGTGCAGCTCCAGGGGGACCCCGGGGCGGCGCTCGGCCCACATCCGGGTCCACTTGCCGGGCGTGACGCCTGGGACGTAGCCGAGGTGGAAGGACGTGGCGGTCACCGGTCGAGGCTAGCCGCATAGCCTGGTGACATGACGCGCCAGAGGTCCGCACAGACGATGAAGCCCGCGACCGCGGCGAAGAAGCTCGGCGTGCTCCTCGACGCCACCCCGGCCGACTTCCGTGAGGGGGTCGTCTCGCGCGACGAGCTCGACGCCCTGCAGGCCGACCCGCCGGAGTGGCTGCGTGAGCTGCGCACCACCGGGCCGCACCCGCGCCCGGTCGTCGCCGATCGGCTCGGGGTGTCGATCTCGGGGCTCGCCCGCGCCGGGATCACCGAGCCGCTGACCACCGAACAGATCGCCGCGATCAAGTCCGAGGAGCCGGAGTGGCTCGCGCGCGAGCGCGCCACCCGCGCCGAGAGCCAGCGCGAGGCTGCACGGTTGAAGGCGCAGCAGCAGAAGAAGTAGGACGAGGACCGGAACCGTCCTCATCCGCCGCCAGGCTCGCGGCATGACGAGCTACCTCCTGGTCCCCGGTTTCTGGATCGACGCGACGGTGTGGGACGCGGTCGCGGACGACCTGCGCGCCCGCGGGCACGACGTGGCCGCGCTCGACCTCGGCCACGATCCCGGTGCGACCGCGGAGACCCGCGTCGACGAGGTGGTCACCGCCCTCGGTGACGCGGGCGCCCCGGTCGTCCTGGTCGCCCACAGCGGCGCGGGCCCCGTCTGCGCCGCGGTGGCCGAGCGCGCCCGGGGCCGGCTCGCGCACCTCGTGTTCGTCGACACCGGCCCGCTGCCCGACGGCGTCGCGCAGATCGACGTCACCCCGCCCGACGCGCAGGCCGCGACCCGGGGGGCCCTCGCCGAGCACGGCGCACTGCCCATGCCGTCCCGTGCCGAGCTCGACGCCGCGGGCAGCAGCACCGCGGGAATCCCCGACGCCGTCTTCGACGACGTCCGCGCCCGCTCGGTGGCCGAGCCGCCCGGGGTGGTGCTCACCGGCGCGCGTCGCGGGACGCCCGACCCCTCGCTGCCCAAGACCGTCGTGGCCTGCAGCTTCGCTCCCGATGACGTCCGGGGGCTGATCGACGCGGGCGTGCCCGGGTTCGCGGAGATGGGCGGTCCGGAGTGGACGATCGTCGCGCTCCCGACGGGGCACTGGCCGATGCTGTCCGAGCCCACGGGGCTCGCGGGGGTGCTCGGCGGGCTGGGGTGACCCGCCGCCTCCGCGCGTGCCGCCGGCACTCCGCCAGGGGGCCGGGCCGCGGGTCGAACGCCGAGATGCAGCTCAGCGGGAATTGTGGATCTCCCCAGCCCGCTGAGCTGCATCTCGGCGTCCGGAAAGCGTCGATAGGCAACTCAGGGTCGTGCGGGGGCGCGCCGCAAGCCTTCAGCTGCGTCTCGACGGAGGTGTACGGCGAGGGCACAGACGCGACGACGCCCGGACCGGTGACCCGGCCCGGGCGTCGTGACGCGCTGCTACGCGACGATCAGACGTCGTAGCGGTCGGCCATCATGACCTTGTCCCACGCGGCGACGAAGTCGCGGACGAACTTCTCCTCCGCGTCGTCGGAGGCGTAGACCTCGGCGACGGCGCGGAGCTCGGAGTTCGAGCCGAAGACCAGGTCGGCGCGGGTGCCGGTCCACTTCACGTTCCCGGAGGCGTCGACGGCCTCGAAGGAGTCGTCGTCACCGGCGACCGAACGCCACTGGACATCGGAGCCCAGCAGGTTGGTGAAGAAGTCGTTGGTCAGCGTGCCGACCTTGTCGGTGAACACGCCGGCCGTCGACCCGCCGGTGTTGGCGCCCAGCACACGCAGGCCGCCGACCAGCACGGTCATCTCCGGGGCGGAGACGCCGAGCAGGTTCGCGCGGTCGACGAGCAGGAACTCGCCGGGCAGGGTGTGGCCCTTGCCGCGGTAGTTGCGGAAGCCGTCCGCGGTGGGCTCCAGGTAGGAGAACGACTCGACGTCGGTCTTCTCCTGGGTGGCGTCGGTGCGGCCCGGGACGAACGGCACGGTGATGTCGTGCCCGCCGTCCTTGGCGGCCTTCTCCAGCGCCGCGGCACCGGCCAGGACGACCAGGTCGGCGAAGGAGATCTTCTTGCCGCCGGTCAGCGAGGCGTTGACGTCGGACTGGAGCGACTCCAGCCCCGAGACGACCTGGCGCAGCGTGTCGGGGTCGTTGACCTCCCACTGCAGCTGCGGCTCCAGGCGGATGCGGCCGCCGTTGGCGCCACCGCGCTTGTCCGACTGGCGGAACGACGAGGCCGCGGCCCAGGCGGTCTTGACCAGGTCGGTGACCGACAGGCCGGACTCCAGGACCTTCGCCTTGATCGACGCGACGTCGTCGGCGTCCACCAGCGGGTGGTCGACGGCCGGGACCGGGTCCTGCCACAGGAGCTCCTCCTGCGGCACCCAGGCGCCGATGTAGCGCTCCTTCGGGCCCATGTCGCGGTGGGTCAGCTTGTACCAGGCGCGACGGTAGGTGTCCTCGAACTCGGACGGGTTGTCCAGCCAGCGGCGGGTGATCTCGCCGTAGGACGGGTCGACGCGCATCGCGACGTCGGTGACCAGCATCGTCGGCTTGCGGTTCGGGTAGCCGGGCTCCGGGTCGGGGATGATCTCCGGGGCGTCCTTGGCGATGAACTGCTTGGCACCCGCCGGGGACTCGGTCAGCTCCCACTCGTAGGCGTAGAGGTGCTTGAGGTAGTCGTGGCTCCACCGGTTCGGGGTCCGGGTCCAGATGACCTCGAGCCCGGAGGTGATGGCGTCACGGCCCTTGCCGGACCGGAAGTTCTGCTTCCAGCCCAGGCCCTGCTCGGTGATGTCGGCGGCCTCCGGCTCGGGGCCGACGTTGCCGTTCTCGTCCGGGTTGGCGGCGCCGTGGGTCTTGCCGAGGGTGTGGCCGCCGACGATCAGCGCGGCGGTCTCCTCGTCGTTCATCGCCATCCGGCCGAAGGTCTCGCGGATGTCGCGGGCCGCGGCGATCGGGTCACCGCTGGCGTCGGGGCCCTCCGGGTTGACGTAGATCAGACCCATGTGGGACGCGCCGAGCGGCTTCTCCAGCTCGCGGTGGGCGAAGTCCTTGCTGCCGCCGTAGCGCGCCTCGTTGCCCAGCCAGACGTTCTCCGAGCCCCAGTACACGTCCTCCTCGGGCTCCCACACGTCGGCGCGACCGCCGGCGAAGCCGAACATCGGGAAGCCGGAGATCTCGTGCGCGCGGTTGCCCGCGAAGACCATCAGGTCGGCCCAGGAGACCTTGCGGCCCCACTTCTGCTTGACCGGCCACAGCAGCCGGCGGGCCTTGTCCAGGTTGCCGTTGTCCGGCCAGCTGTTCAGCGGGGCGAAGCGCTGCATGCCGGCGCCGGCGCCGCCGCGGCCGTCGTAGGTCCGGTAGGTGCCGGCCGAGTGCCAGGCCATCCGGATGAAGAACCCGGCGTAGCTGCCGTGGTCGGCGGGCCACCAGTCCTGCGAGGTGGTGATGACGGCGTCGACGTCGCGGGCGAGCTCGTCCAGGTCGACGGTCGCGAACTCCTTCGCGTAGTCGAAGTCCGGCTCCATCGGGTCCGAGGCGGGGGCGTGCTTGCGCAGGATCTTCAGGTTGAGCTGGTTCGGCCACCAGCTCTGGTTGCCGCCACCCTCGGTGGGGTGCGCGATGCGGCCGGCGGCGACGGGGCAACCGCCGTCCTGCTCGCGGTTCATCTCGCTCTCGACGGTGGGGTGCTCGTCAGACACGGGACATCCTCTCGGGATCAGTGGATGAGCAGTCGGGGCACCGGCCCCAGTAGACGACCTCGGCCTCGTCGATCACGAAGCCGTTGTCGTCGGAGGCGGTGAGACAGGGTGCGGAGCCGACGGCGCAGTCGACGTCGGCGATGGCGCCACAGGACCGGCACACCACGTGGTGGTGGTTGTCACCGACCCGCGCCTCGTACCGCGCGACGGAACCGGTGGGCTGGATCCTGCGGACCAGCCCGGAGGAGTGCAGCGCACGCAGGACGTCGTAGACGGCCTGGTGCGACACCTCCCCGAGGTCCTCCCGCACGACACGGATGATCGACTCCGTGTCCGCGTGCTGGTGGGAGTGCACCGCCTGCAGCACGGCCAGGCGAGGACGCGTCACGCGCAGCGACGCTGCGCGCAGCATGCCCTCGTAGTCCGATGCGTTCGACACGGCGGCGAGCCTGCCCGCTTTTCTTGAGTCGGTCAAGTTTTGGCGTGTCTCAGTATGAGACCGGCGCCACGTCAGACGGTGCTGCGCTCCCGGCCCGCCCAGAACGGTGCCCGGAGATCCTTCTTGAGGATCTTGCCGGTCGGGTTGCGGGGGAGCTCCGGCAGGACGTCGACGGTCTTCGGACACTTGAACGACGCCAGGTGGGCGCGCGCGTGAACGAGCAGCTCCTCGGGGTCGACGGTCGCCCCCGGCGCGGCCACCACGCAGGCCTTCGGGACCTCGCCCCACCGGTCGTCGGGCACTCCGATGACGGCGACGTCGCCGACGGTCGGGTGCTCGGCGAGCACCCGCTCGATCTCGGCCGGGTACACGTTCTCCCCGCCCGAGACGATCATGTCCTTGATCCGGTCGGTGACGTAGACGTAGCCGTCGCCGTCGATGTGGCCGCCGTCGCCGGACCGCAGCCATCCGTCCGGGGTGATCGCCGCCGCCGTCGCCTCCGGCTTGTCCCAGTAGCCGCTCATCAGCTGGTCGGTCCGCACCCAGATCTCCCCGGGCTCGTCCGTGCCGAGCCGCTCGCCCGTCGCCGGGTCGCGCACCTCGATCGTGCAGCCGGTGATCGGCCTGCCCGCCGACACCAGCCGGTGCTCGACGGCCGGGTCCCCGTGGTCCTCCGGGCCCAGCGAGCTGACCACGCCGCAGGCCTCGGTCATCCCGTAGACCTGGTGCAGCTTCGGGCCGAACAGCGCCAGCGACGCCCGCATCACCGGCAGCGGCATCGGCGAGGCGCCGTAGGAGATCGCCCGCAGCGACGCGTAGTCCCGGTCGGCCGCGCCCGGCACCTGGGTCATCGCGCCCATCAGCGCGGGCACCCAGAACGTGTGCGTGATGCCCTCCGCGGCGACCATGTCCAGCAGCGCCGCCGGGTCGGGCATCCGGGCCATCACGATCCGCGCGCCCTGGGCGAGTGCGAGGAAGGCGTAGCTGGTCCCGCCGACGTGGAACAGCGGCATCGCGACCTGCACGACGTCGGTCGGCGTCAGCTCGAAGTCCGCAGCGACGTGCGCGGCGTGCGCCAGCATCGCGCCGTGGGTGAGCATCGCGCCCTTCGGGAACCCGGTGGTGCCCGAGGTGTAGAGCTGCACGAAGCAGTCGCCGGGGCCGGCGTCGTAGGGATCGGTGTCCGGCTCGTGCGCAGCGAGGAACGCCTCGTACTCGTCGGCCTCCCCGCCCACGTGGAGCACCCGCTCCACCGCGCCGAGCTTCTCCCGCAGCTGCCCGACCGCCCCGGCGAACTCCGGGCCGACCAGCAGCAGCCGCGCCCGCGCGTCGCCGATCACGTAGACGATCTCCGGCGGGGCGAGCCGGAAGTTCACGACCGCGTTCGCCGCCCCGATCCACGCGCACGCCAGCGACAGCTCCAGGCACGACGGATGGTTGAGGTCCAGCACCGCGACCCGGTCGCCCGGGCCGATGCCCTCCGCGCGCAGGGCCGCCGCGAGCCTGCGCACCCGGACGTCGAGCTCGGACCAGGTGCGGCGGACGTCGCCGAAGCGCAGGGCCTCGTCGTCCGGGCGCTCGGTGGCGTGGCTGCGCAGCAGGGAGGACACGGTGCTGGTCGGGTCGATCACGGGGCGGCTCCTCGGGGCTCGTCGCTGAGCGTGTGACGCACGCCATTCAAGTCCGTTTCGTCGGTCTCGCGCCAGTGCCGACCGGACCGGACACGCCCCCGGGAGACGTCGGTGGCGGGCGCGGAAGGCGGGGCGCGGGTCGAGGGGATCGATGTCGTCGCGGTACGCACGACGAGGTCGCCCTCGACGGTCGCCACCGCGACGGAGGAGATCGCGGCCGGGGGCCGTCGGCGACGTGGCCGGTCGACGACCATTCGGCGGTCAGGGTGTCGGCACCCTCGTGGATACGCAGGTCGGGCATGCCGCCGTCGAGGGTCAGGAGGTCGGGCACGGTGCGCATCCAGGCCCCGACGGCCTCCCGGCCCGGACGCGCGTCGGCATCCCGTCCGGGGCGAACGGGAACTCGTGGACGTCGACCCCGCGGTCGACCTCCTGATCGCTCCGCTGCAGTTCCGGGTGCCGGTCACCGGGGCGGCGTGCGACGACGCGTACCTGGACACGCTCACCGCGGCGGTCGAAGCGGCGGTGCGCGCCACCGCGTAGCGGTCGTGGTCCCGGCCGCCGCCGTCCGGCCGGTCCCGCGCCGGGGCCGCCTCCCGGTGGGATCCCGGGCTGGGCGAGGATGGCCGGCAGGCGATGCCCCGGTGCGAACCGGGGCGCGACGCGAGAACGGCGGGAGGCCGGAGTGCAGGAGACCGCGTCCACGGACCCGGTGACGGCGGCCGGGAGCGGACGGATCGTCGTCGAGGGTCTGGGCAAGAGGTTCGGCCCGGTCGAGGCCGTGCACGACCTGTCGTTCACCGTCGAGCCCGGCTCGGTGACCGGGTTCCTCGGACCCAACGGCTCGGGCAAGACGACGACGCTGCGGATGATCCTCGGCCTGGTCGTGCCCAGCACCGGGCGAGCGCTCGTCGACGGCGTCCCGTTCTCCGCGCTGACCTCGCCCGGCCGCGTCGTCGGCGCGGTCCTGGAGGTCCAGGGCGTGCACCCGCGGCGCACCGCGCGTGCGCACCTGCGCGCCGCGGCCGCCGCGATCGGCGTCCCCGACTCGCGGGTCGACGAGGTCCTCACGCTGGTCGGCCTGGCCGCCGCCGCGGACCGCTCGGCGGGCGGGTTCTCGCTCGGCATGAACCAGCGCCTGGCCCTGGCCGTCGCGCTGCTCGGCGACCCGCGCATCCTCGTGCTCGACGAGCCGGGCAACGGCCTCGACCCCGACGGCATCGCCTGGCTGCGCTCGTTCCTGCAGGCCTTCGCCGCGTCCGGGCGCAGTGTGCTCGTCTCCTCCCACCAGCTGGCCGAGATGGAGCTGACCGCGCAGCGCCTGGTCGTCATCGACCGTGGTGCCTGCCGTTTCGACGGCACGGTCGCCGAGCTGCGCGCCGGCCACGGCTCGCGGGTGCTCGTGCGCGCCGCGGACCCGGCCCGGCTGGCCGAGGCGCTCGCCACGGACGGGATCACCGAGATCGACCGCGTCGACGACGGCGTGCTGGCCGTCGGCGGGGCCGACGCGGTCCGCGTCGGGGACCTGGCGCTCGCCGCGGGCGTCGCCGTGTACGGCATGAGCGAGGAGCGGGCCGGGCTGGAACAGATGTTCCTGCGCCTGCTCGCCGGGGAGGAGCAGCGCTGATGGCGACCGTGAGCCTCGACCGCTTCCGCGCGGTCCTGACCGCCGAGGTCCGCAAGACCCTGTCCACCCGGGTGTGGTGGCTGCTGTTCCTGCCGGTGCTGCTGCTCGCGCTGGCCCAGAGCCTGCTCGGCAGCATCCTGCAGCTGCTCGTGCCGCAGGCCACCGACACCTCGTCGATCCTGATGCTCGCGGGGCTGGCGTCGGCGCTGACCATGACCGCGATCGTCGGCGGCGCCTTCGGGACGCTGCTGGGCACCGGCGACTTCCGGCACCGCACCGTCACGCTGGCCTACCTGACCGGGTCCCGCGGCCAGGTGCTCGCGGCCAAGGCGCTGATCGCCGCCGTCGTCGCCGGGCTGTACGCGCTGTTCCTCGTCGTGGTCGGTCCGCTGCTCGGCGGTGCGGCGCTCGGCGGCCAGCAGCTGCCCGACCTCGGGCAGCTCGCCGGGCTGGGCGCGATCGGCATCCTGGTGTGCGCGCTGTGGGGGGTGCTCGGCGTCGCCGTCGGGACCCTGGTGACCAACCAGGCCGGGGCGATCGCCCTCACCGTCGGCTACCTGCTCATCGGGGAGAACCTGATCGCCGGGGCGCTGCGCGCGGGCGACGGGTCCTCGATCGGCGACCCGTCGGTGTTCGCCCGGCTGACGCCGTTCCTGCCCGGCAACGCCGGTGACCTCGCGATCTGGGAGCCGGTCGTGAGCTCGGCCGGGCTGGGGGCGCAGTCGCAGTTCGTCCTGGAGTTCCTGGCCGGGGTCAGCGCCCCGCCGCCCGGCTGGGTCGGGCTGCTGGTCCTGGCCGTGTGGACGGCCGCGGGGATCGCACTGGCCGCCGTCGTCGGGGCGCGGCGGGACATCACCTGAGACGAGCAGCGCCGGACCCCGGGTCCGGCGCTGCTCGGTCCGACGTCGCCCGCTCCGGCGCCGCCGCGCGTACGGGACGCCGGTCCTGCGCCCGCCTCCCGCGGGGAGCGCCGCTGCGGGCATCGTCGATCAGTACCTGAGCGTCGTCCACCCATATCCTGGCAGCGCTCATGTACTGATCGACGGGTGGTGCGGCGGTGCCGAGGCGGTGGCCGGCAGCCCGGCCCACCTCGCACGGGTTCGCTCCACCTCGCAGCCTCTGCACGGTCTGCGACGTCGCCGGAACCCGTGCGAGGTGGGCGGTGCGGGGGCGGCCGCCGTCGACGGCGGGTGCCCGCCGGCTCCGTGCCGGGCGGCGTCGCCGGGCCGGTTGTCGGGGGGCGGGCATAGCCTGGCGACGTGCCCTCTCCCCACCCCTCCGCACGCCCCGGCTGGATCCGCAGACTGGCCACGGCCTGCATGCGGCACCGCCGCGTCACCGTCGGTGCGCTCGTCGCGTCGATGCTCGGCGTCGGGCTGGAGGCGATCGGTCCGCTGCTGATCCGCGAGGGCGTGAACGGCGCGATCGGCGGGGACACCGGCGTGCTCGCGCCGGTCGTCGGCGGGCTCCTGGTGCTGGGCGTGCTGAAGTTCGTCGGTGCGTTCGTGCGCCGCTACCTCGGCGGCAAGATGGCGCTGAACGTGCAGCACGACCTGCGGCGCGCGGTGTTCGGCGCGGTACAGCGTATGGACGGCGTCCGCCAGGACCGGCTGCGCACCGGCCAGGTCGCCTCGCGGGCCATCTCCGACCTGCAGCTGGTGCAGGGCTTCCTGTCGATGGTGCCGCTGTCGGCGGGCACCGTCGTGCTGGTGGTCGTCGCGATCATCGCGATGCTGTACCTGTCGCCGCTGCTCACCGTGGTCGCGCTGGTCATGCTGCCGCTGGCGTTCCTGGCCACCAACAGCATCCGGCGCAGGCTGTTCCCGGCCACCTGGTCCGCGCAGCAACGGGCCGCCGAGATCGCGCAGCAGGTCGAGGAGACCGTCACCGGCGTGCGCGTGGTGAAGGGATTCGGGCAGGAGGCCCGCGAGACCGCCACGCTGGAAGGACGGGCCCGCCGGCTCTACGGCGAGCGGCTGCGGGCCGCCGGGCTGACCGCGCGGCTCAACCCGATGCTGCTCGCGCTGCCCGGCCTGGGACAGGTCGCGGTGATCGGCGTCGGTGGCTGGATGGCCGCCCGCGGCACGATCGACCTCGGCACGTTCCTGGCGTTCACCACCTACGTCGGGATGCTCGTCGGGCCCGCCCGGCTGATCGGCGCGCTCGTGGTCACCGCGCAGCTGACCCGGGCCGGGGCGGAGCGTGTCTTCGAGATCGTCGACGCCGCACCGGGGATCGTCGACCCGGAGCGTCCGGCCGCGCTGCCCGAGGGCCCGCTGACCGTCGAGCTGGACGACGTCCGGTTCGGCTACGAGCCCGCGGGCTCCGGTCCGGACGGCGACGCCGCCCCCGACCCGGTCCTGGACGGGCTCTCCCTGCGCGTCGAACCCGGCGAGACCCTCGCCCTGGTCGGCCCACCCGGCTCGGGCAAGTCGACGGTGGCGCTGCTGCTGCCCCGCTTCTACGACCCGCAGGCCGGGCGTCTCGCGATCGGCGGGGTGGACCTGCGCGACCTGCGGCTGCACGACCTGCGCGCCGAGCTGGGGGTGGTGTTCGAGGAGGCGTTCCTGTTCTCCGACAGCATCCGCAACAACATCGCCTACGGCCGGCCCGACGCCGGCGAGGACGAGATCCGCGCCGCCGCCGAGGCCGCACAGGTGGCGTCGTTCGTCGAGGACCTGCCGGACGGCTACGACACCGAGGTCGGCGAGCGCGGCCTGACCCTGTCCGGCGGTCAGCGGCAGCGGATCGCGCTGGCCCGGGCGATGCTGACCCGGCCGCGGGTGCTCGTGCTCGACGACGCGACCTCCGCGGTCGACACCGCGACCGAGGCCGCGATCCACGAGACCCTGCACGAGCTGACCGCCGAGCGGACCACGCTGCTGGTCGCGCACCGCCGGTCCACCCTGGCGCTGGCCGACCGGATCGCGGTGCTGGACAAGGGCCGGGTCGTCGACACCGGTACCGAGGACGAGCTGCGCGGCCGGTGCGCGCTGTTCCGGGAGCTGCTCGCCACCGGCCCCACCGACGAGCTCGGCGGCGGTACCCGGGAGCCCACCGCCCACGAGGCGGCAGCCGGCAACGGCACCGGCAACGGCACCGGCAACGGCACCGGCAACGGCACCGGCAACGGCACCGGCAACGGCACCGGCACCGGCAACAGCACCCGCGTCCTCGACGATGTACCGGCGGGCCCGGCCGTCACCCCGGAGCTGTGGCCGCGGGTCAGCATCGAGGAGGACCCGGACCGGGCCCTGACCCGCGACGGCGGCGGCGGCGCGGCCGGCTGGGCCGGGGGGATCAGTGCGACCCCCGAGCTGCTCGAGTCCGTCGCGAAGCTGCCCCCGGCGAACGAGTCCCCCCGGCTGCGCGGCGACGACGACCCGACCGCTCCCGATCCCGCGTTCCGGCTGTCCTCGCTGCTGCGCCCCGTGCGCTGGCTGCTGGTGCTCGGCGTCGCGCTGATGACCGCGGACGCGCTGGCGACCCTGGCCCTGCCCAGCATCGCCCGGATCGCCGTCGACGACGGCATCGCCGACGGCGCCACCCGGGTCCTGCTGCTGGCGGCGCTGGCCGGGCTGCTGATCGTCGTGCTGGACGCGGTGGTCGTCGGGTTCCAGACGCTGGTCACCGCCCGGGCCGGGGAGAGCCTGCTCTACCTGCTGCGGCTGCGCAGCTACGCGCACCTGCAGCGGCTCGGCCTCGACTTCTACGAGCGCGAGCTGTCCGGCCGGATCATGACCCGGATGACCACCGACGTGGACGCACTGTCCACGTTCCTGCAGACCGGGCTGGCGCAGGCCGTCGTCAGCCTCCTGACGATCGGCGGGGTCGCGACCGCGCTGGTGCTCACCGACCCGCAGCTCGCGCTGTACGCGCTGGGCTGGTTGCTGCCGCTGCTCGCGGTCGGCACCGTGGTGTTCCGCCGGTTCTCCTCCCGCGCCTACGCCGAGGCCCGCGAGCGGGTCAGCGTGGTCAATGCCGACCTGCAGGAGAACGTGTCCGGGGTGCGCATCGCGCAGGCCTACGTCCGCGAGGAGCTGAGCTACGACCGCTTCGGCGAGCGCTCCGACGCCTACCGCCGGTCGCGGCTGCGCGCGCAGCGCTACATCGCCACCTACTTCCCGTTCGTGGCGTTCCTGTCCGACATCGCCACGGCGGTCGTGCTGTTCGTCGGCGGGACCCGCATCGTCGGCGGGGACATCACCCCGGGGGTGCTCACCGCGTTCCTGCTGTACCTGACCCTGTTCTTCGGCCCGGTGCAGCAGCTGTCGCAGGTGTTCGACGGCTACCAGCAGGCCCGGGTCGGCCTGAACCGGATCTCGGAGCTGCTGCGCACGCCCACCTCCGTCCCGGACGAGCCCGAGCGGCCGGCGCCCGTGCCGTCGCGGCTGCGCGGCGAGGTCGAGCTGGACCACGTGACGTTCCGCTACCCGGGGGTGGACGCCCCCGCCCTCGACGACGTGTCGCTGCGCGTCGGGGCGGGCGAGACCGTCGCGCTGGTGGGCGCCACCGGTGCCGGCAAGTCGACGCTGATCAAGCTGATCGCCCGGTTCTACGACACCGGCGACGGCCAGGTCCGCGTCGACGGCGTCGACGTGCGCCGCTTCCCGCTGGCCGGGTACCGCGCGCGGCTCGGGGTGGTCCCGCAGGAGGCGCACCTGTTCACCGGTGACGTCGCCTCGAACATCGCCTACGGCCGCCCGGACGCCCCGCCGGAGCGGATCGAGGCCGCTGCCCGCGCGGTCGGGGCGCTGGGCCTGGTGCGGTCGCTGCCACAGGGGTTCCGCACCCCGGTGGGTGAGCGGGGACAGGGCCTGTCGGCGGGGCAGCGGCAGCTCGTCGCGCTGGCGCGGGCCGAGCTGGTTGACCCGGACGTGCTGATCTTCGACGAGGCGACCGCGGCACTGGACCCGGCCACCGAGGCCACCGTGCTGGCGGCGGGGGAACGGGTGGCGTCGCGGCGGACCGCGTTCGTCGTCGCCCACCGGCTGCAGACCGCGCGGCGGGCGGACCGGATCGTGGTGCTGTCCGGCGGTCGGATCGCCGAGGAGGGCACGCACGACGAGCTGGTCCGCGCGGGCGGTCGCTACGCGGCACTCTGGCGCGCGGGAGAGCTGGAGCCCGAGCCGGACAGCCCGCTGGCCGCACAGACCTGAGCCCCGCCCGGCGGGGCGGGTCAGTCCCGCAGGTGCTCGGCCCGTGCGGCGACGGCGGCGCGGCGCGGGTCGTCCCGGTCCAGCAGGTCCAGCAGCAGCTCGTGCGCCTCCAGGTCGTCGGTCCCCAGCGGGTGCACGACGAAGCGGTGCAGGAGCGCGACGTCGTCCGAGGCGAGCACGGCGTGCCGCAGCCCGACCACGAGCTCGTCGCGCAGCTCGCGCACGGCGGGCGCGTCGGAGCGGGGCAGCAGCTCGCCGTGGCAGGAGTCGAGCGCGTCGGACACCCGGCCGTCGCGCAGCGCCGCGCGGACCCGCAGGAAGTCGGCCTGGGGCCCGGCCGCCAGCCGGTAGGGGCGGGTGAGCAGCAGCTCCGCGCCCAGCGACGACCGCAGCCGGTGGATCTCGCCGCGGACGGTGGTCGGGTTGCCGTCCTCGCCGTAGAGCATCAGGGTCAGCTGCTCGCCGGAGAGCCCGTCGGGGTGCAGCGCCAGCGCGGTGAGGATCTCCGCCGGGCGCAGGGTGGCGGCGAACTCCTCGCCGTCGAGGGTGACGCGCGGACCGCCCCCGCCGGTGAAGCGCAGCTCCAGCGGGCGGGGCGCACCGGTCGGCGCCGCCGGGACGACGCGCCCGCGCCGCCGCGACGGCGGCACCAGCAGGTAGCCCTCGGCCAGCCTCTCGACGGCCATCTCCCGGCCGTCGCCGAGCTGCACCCGGTCGACGCCGTCGTCGAGCCGGATCCGCTCGGGGAACAGACCGTAGGGCTCGCTGGCGATGACCCGGCCGCTCGCGGACAGCAGGGCGCCCTCGGAGCCGCGCAACGCCGCGAGGTGCGGCATGTTCTTGACCCGCAGCCGCTCGTCGGCGATCGCCAGCCGCACCCGCAGCTGGTTCTCCGCGAGGTGCGCGGTCGCCGTCACCAGCTGCACCAGCGCGGGGTGCACGGTGTGCAGCGGCCCGGAGATGTCGATCGCGCCGATGGTGTCGCCGGTGTCGGGGTCGTGCACGGGGGCCGCGACGCAGGTCCAGTCGTGGTAGGTGCGGACGAGATGCTCGGCGGAGTGGATCCGGACCGGCTCGTCGACGGCCAGCGCCGTCCCCATCGCGTTGGTGCCGATCGTCTCCTCGGCCCAGCGGGTGCCCTCGACGAGCCCGACGTCGTCGGCGGAGTGCAGCAGGCCGTGTGCGCCGTCGCGCCACAGGACGGTGCCGTCGGCGTCGGTCACGAGCATCACGTGCATCGCCTCGTCGGCGATGCTCACGAGGGTGGAACGGAGCAGCGGCATCACCGCGTGCAGCGGGTGGCCGGTCCGGACCTCCTTCAGCTCGTCGGCGAGATAGATGAGCGGGGGGAGTCGGCCCTCCGGGTCGACGTGCGCGGCCAGGCTGCGCTGCCACGAGTCCGAGACGACCGGGCGGGGGATGCCCGCCGAACCGCCGGCGCCGAGCCCGTCGTCGTAGATGCGCCGCAGGCGATGTGCGTCGGCGACCATCTCCTCGGCGGACGTCCCGCCCTCGGCTCCGCTCACGTCGCCTCCCGTCACGGCTGGGGGCACGTCGTGCCCTGCTCCCACGTGATGTCCCGCGCCGGCGCGGGTCCGTCCCGGAATCGGTGGTCGGTCCGGGGTCGTGAGCATACCCGCTGCTCGGGGGGCTCGACCCCTCGTGACCGGGCCGGGATGCGACGTCGCTCGATCGCGCGCAACGTGGGGGCAACGTGGCGCTCCTTACGGTTTGCCGCATCGGGACGCCGGGTGGCGTTCCTGCGATGACGCAACAGATCCACCGGAGGACAGCGATGACGCTCGAAGCCGTTCGTGAGGCCACCGATCTGCGTGCCGGCCGCGGGGCCGACGGCGCGGATGTGATCCGCCGCGCGGCCCGGGTACTCGTCGTCGACTCCGAGCCGGTCGTCCGGCACGGGCTGCGCGCCCTGCTGACCGCCGAGCCCGACCTGGCCCCGGCCGGTGAGGCCGCCTCCCCCCGCGACGCCCTGATGGCCGCCGAGCGCGCCCGCCCCGACGCGATCGTCGTCGACATCGAGTTCGCCCGTGACGAGCGGCCCGGCCTCGACCTGGTGCGCGCGCTGCTGGAGCGCTGCCGCGGGGTGAAGATCCTCGTGCTGACCGGCTGCCGTGACCGCGACTCGATGATGCGCACCGTCCGCCTGGGTGTCCACGGCTACCTGCGCAAGGGTGCCGACACCGCCGAGATCGTGCGGGCGCTGCGCACGGTCCTGCGCGGCGAGGGCGTCTTCGACCCGGGCACCGCGAGCGCCGGCCCGCTGCAGGTGCTGCGCGACACCGACCCGGCGCCGTCGCCCACGCCGGACCTCTGCAAGACCTCGCTGCTGACCGACCGCGAGAACCAGGTCCTGCGGCTGCTCGCCGTCGGCCTGTCCAACCGCGAGATCGGGACCCGGCTGCGGATCTCCGAGGCCACCGTGAAGTTCCACGTGCGGAACCTGCGCGACAAGCTCGAGGTCCGTCGTCGCACCGAGATCGTCTACACCGCCGCCCGCCAGGGCATCGTCTGATCCCGCCGGGCCGGGGCGAGGCAACCGCCCGCCCCGGTCCGTGCCCTCGTCCAGCACACGCGCGACCGGCGCGGTCACCCGTGGGGTGGCCGCGCCGGTCGCGTTGCGTGGTCGACACCACCCCTTCCGGGGACGCGTTCACCCGGCGGCCATTTTCTCCTCACCCCACGGGAGAACGGGGGTGTTGGGATGCGGAGGAAACGGACGGTTCCGAACGGACCGGACCGGACCGCGTCATCCCACCACGACCCCAGGAGGACGACCGTGGCCCACAGCTGCCCCGGCGACGCCCCCCAGGCCGGCCCCCGCCGTGCCCTCCCGCTCCTCGACCGCGTTCGGCACGGACGTCAGGGCCTCACCTGCCGCTACCGGTGCGGCGACGCCTGCTCCCGGCCCGAGCCCAACCCGTCGTCGAACGCCTACTTCGGTGACGTCATGCAGGCCGTGCTCGACCGGCGCGGGATGCTCCGCGCCGGTGCGGTGATCGGCCTGGGCGCCGGGGCCGGTGTGGCCCTGGCCGGCACCGCCTCGGCGGCCGAACCCACCCCGGCCGCGCCGGCCCACCCACTCGGTGCCGACGTGGCCGCGCCGGCGCAGGCCGGGCCCCCGCGCGGGCTGCAGTACGAGACGGTCGCACCGAACCTCGACGACGCGATCCGCGTGCCGGTCGACTACGCGAGCAACGTCGTGATCCGTTGGGGCGACCCGATGTTCCCGGACGCGCCGGAGTTCGACTTCGAGAACCAGACCGCCGCCGCGCAGGCCCGCCAGTTCGGCTACAACAACGACTTCTGCGGGATCCTGCCGATCGACGGCCCCGGCCGCCGCTACGTCATGTTCTCCAATCACGAGTACACGCTCGAGCCGCTGATGTTCCGCGGGTACGACGAGGACGCCCCCACCCCCGAGCAGATCCGGATCGGCATGGCGGCGCACGGCGGCGGCGTCGTCGAGGTGACCCGCGACCTGCGCTCCGGCGAGCTGCGCTACGACCGCGACGGGAAGCTCAACCGGCGCATCACCGCCGACACCGAGATGGTGCTCGACGGCCCGGCCGCCGGAGCCGAGGTGCTGCGCACGAAGGCCGACCCGACCGGGCGCAGCGTGAAGGGCATGATCGGCAACTGCGCCGGTGGCACCACCCCGTGGGGCACCTTCCTGTCCGGCGAGGAGAACTTCGACGGCTACTTCGCCTCCGGTCCGGTCACCGACGAGCGCGCGAAGCGCTACGGCTTCTCCGAGGGCGCCTCGGAGCGCCGGTGGGAGCGCGTCGACCCGCGCTGGGACCTCGCGCAGGAGCCGAACGAGGCCAACCGGTTCGGCTACATCGTCGAGATCGACCCGCACGACCCGCGCTCGAAGCCGGTCAAGCACACCGCGCTCGGCCGCTTCAAGCACGAGGGCGCCACCGTCGCGCTCACCCGTGACGGGCGCCCCGTCGTCTACATGGGCGACGACGAGCGCTTCGACTACGTCTACAAGTTCGTGTCGGACAAGCGGATGCGCCGTGGTCACAGCCGGGCCGCCCGCGAGCACAACGCCACCCTGCTGTCGTCGGGCACGCTCTACGTCGCGACGTTCACCGGGGACAGCCCGGCCGCGGAGATCACCGGCACCGGGGCGCTGCCGCGCGACGGCCGCTTCGACGGCTCCGGGCAGTGGAAGCCGCTGGCGTCGACCACGAAGTCCTACGTGGACGGCATGAGCGTCGCCGACGTCTTCGTGTTCACCCGGCTCGCCGCGGACAAGGTCGGCGCGACGAAGATGGACCGCCCGGAGGACGTGGAGCCCAACCCGCGCACCGGGAAGGTCTACATCGCCTGCACCAACAACTCCGACCGCGGCAAGGCGGGCGCCAAGGCCGGTCCGGACGAGGCGAACCCGCGCAACGCCAACCAGCACGGCCACGTCATCGAGCTCACCGAGACGCGCGACGACCCGGCGGCGACGACGTTCGCCTGGAACATCCTGCTGGTCTGCGGGAACCCCGACGACCCGTCGACCTACTTCGGCGGGTTCGACAAGTCCCAGGTCAGCCCGATCACCTCGCCGGACAACGTGGCGTTCGACCCCTACGGCAACCTGTGGGTCTCGACCGACTCCAGCCAGGCGCTGGAGATCAACGACGGCCTCTACGGCGTCGTGCTGGAGGGGCCGCAGCGCGGCTCGACCCGGCTGTTCGCCAGCGTCCCGGTCGGCTCGGAGTGCTGCGGGCCGGTCGTCACCGAGAACTTCGTGCTGGTCTCGGTGCAGCACCCGGGCGACGTCGACGACGCGTCACCGGAGCAGCCCGCGTCGCACTGGCCCGACGGCGGCGCCGCGCAGCCGCGTCCGGCCGTCGCCGCGATCCGGCACCTGAAGGACGGACGCCCGGCGAAGATCGGCGTCTGAGGCCACCGCCGCCCGGTCCGTGCTCCGCCGCGGACCGGGCGGCGGGTCAGGCGCAGCGGCCGAGGTCCGGCTCGCCGGACCCGGCGCGCTTGTCGAACGAGATGTGCACGTGGTCGTAGTGGTTCGCGGTGTCGCCGCCGCGGTCCTCCATCGTCGACCACCCGGAGCCGTCGTTCATCCGCTGCTCCCAGATCACGTACTTCACGCCCAGCTCGTCGGCGTTGGCCAGGGCGCAGTCGGCGATCCGGTCGCCCTTCTGCCCGCGCACCATGATGTCCAGTGCGTGCCCGGTGGGGTGGTCGGAGGCGTTCTCGCGCTGCGCGACGCCGATCAGGTCGGTCTCGCCGTAGGCGCAGCCGAGGAACTCCGCGGCGTCGGACACCCAGGTCTTGACCCGGCCCAGGTCGTCGAGGTCGAGCCCGCACGACGGATCGCCCAGCCCGCGGGCGGCGAGCTCGGCGGCGGCCCTGGCCTGCTCGGCGGCCTCCTGCGCCAGGTCCTGGGCCTTGCGGGCCGCGGCGAGGCTCGCGTCCGCGGCCGGGTCGAGCAGGCCCGCGTCGCGGACG
>NZ_WWFY01000844.1:0-6780 GCF_009864975.1 Pseudonocardia sp. SID8383 | reverse complement strand
GCCACCGCCGCCCGTCGCCGGTGGCCAGGTCGGACACGGCGCCGGTCAGCGTGCCGGTCATGTAGGTCGTGGACTGTCCGAGCAGCTGCGCGACGCTGCTCTGCCCGCCCATCGCCAGTGCGGCACCGGCGAGCAGCGGGAGCGTCGCGCCCGGGGCGAGCGGCCAGGCCACCGCGAGCACGACGAGCACCACCAGCTCGGCGACGAGCGGGACCGACACCGCCGTCGGCCACCGGCGGCGCAGCAGCGACCACAGCGCGACGCCGACGACGAACCCGGCCACCGCGACCGCAGGCGGCAGCAGCCGGGCCGGCTCGGCGACGGCGAGGGCGTGCCCGGCCGTCACGAGGTTGCCGGTGACGACACCGGCGAACGCGCCGCCCAGTGCGACCACGGCCCAGACGTCCGCCACCCCGGCGCACGCGGCCAGCAATGCGGGGACCACCGCACGGTTCACCGCGTGGTCCTCCCGCGGCGGCGGCGCCGGTGGCACGCTGGGCGGGTGCAGCTGCGTGCGACCTCCACCCCGGCGGGCCTGCTCCGTGTGCGCTACGAGGTCACCGCCGACGGCCGGGCCGTCACCGGGTGGAGCGCGCGGGCCTGGCACTCCCACCGGGACCTCGTCATCGACGGACACCCCTACGCGCTGCGGTCGGAGGGGATCGCCCGGTTCGCGCTGGAGGGCGACATCCGGGCGCACATCCAGCGATCGGTCGACCACCCGGACGGGCCGCTCTCCCGCCCGCGGTGGACCGTCGAGCTCGGCGACCTGACCTACCGGCTCACCGGTTCGGGGATCGGGCGCCGCTTCGCCCTGCTCACCACGGCCGACGCGGTCAACGAGGCCGGGCGGGTGTGGCGGACCGGCGGGCTACGGCCGTCCTACGGTGCGGACCTCCCCGACGCCCTGCCCCTGCCGGTCGGGGTGTTCGTGCTCTGGGCGGCGATGGCGATCTGGCGGGCCACGGTCACCGCGGCCGCGACGGCGGTGCGCTGAGCCGGCCCCGGACACCACGCCCCCGGACACACGACGGCCCCGGACGTCGTGGTGGGGACGCCCGGGGCCGGTGGTCGTGCGGGTGCTGCTCAGACCTCGCCGCGGTAGCCGGCGGCCTGCGCCTGCCACATCCAGCGGGCCTCCTCCAGCGCGCGGCCCAGCTCGATGAGCAGGTCCTCGGTGAGCGGGTCGGCCTTGCCGGCCTGCTCGATGCGCGGACGCAGCCGGTCGACGGCGGCGTCGACGGTCGCCGAGATGGTGAGCACGGTGTCGGAGTCGGACACGTAGCCCGCCGGGTACTCGGGCAGCCCGGTGTCGCGGCCGACGGTCTTCGCGCGACCGTCGGGGGCGACGCCGATCGCGGCGGCCCGCTCGGCGACCGAGTCTCCGTGCTCGCGGGCCAGGTCGACGAGCTCGTCGAGGTGCAGGTGGATGTCGCGGAACTGCCTGCCGACGAGGTTCCAGTGCGCCTGCTTCGCGACCAGGGACAGGTCGACGAGGTCGACGAGGGTCTCCTGCAGCACGCCGCCGGTGATGTCGGTGGCGCCGCTGTCGAGCGGGCTGGTGATCGGGGTGGCCATGGTGCCCACCGCTCCTTCCGATGTCGGTTCGGGACGTACCGGGAGTGCCCCGCCCTCGGGACGCCCACACCCGTTCGTGATCCGTCCGACACCCGGTGAGGCGCGCCTGACCTGGGGAAAGCCGAGCCTACGAGCGCGCCGCGTGGGTCACGAGGACCGGGATCGGGGAGTCCAGGATGATCCGCTGCGCGGTGCTGCCGGTGAGCAGCTTGCCGACCGGGCTGCGCCGCCTCACCCCGACCACGAGCAGCTGCGCGTCCTCCTGCGCGGCCAGGTCGAGGATCGCCTCGGCGGGGTCGCCGCCGTCGTCGACGACGCGCACCGCGGTGGTCGGGTCGCCCTCGGCGCGCAGCCCGGCGAGCCGCGACCCGATGGTCACCTCGAGCGAGGCGTGGTCGTGGGTCCCGGTGCCGTCGGCGTCGAACAGCTCCTGGCGGCCGGTGGCCAGCACCGTCAGCGGGGCGGCCCGCAGCCGGGACTCGCGGACCGCCAGGTCCAGGGCGGCGTCGCCCTCGGGCGTCGGGCCGTAGGCCACACAGATCGTCATGTCGCTCCCCATCAGGCGTTCGCGGACGGGACGGAGACTAACCACGCCGAACGGACATACCGGAGAAAAGTTCGTTGTGGTCACAGAGATCGTAGAGTTTCCGATCCGGACCATGGAGGACGGAGCGGACGTGTGCCAACGTCTGCCCCCATGCCACGACGGCAGGTCATCGCAGCCCTGGGAATCGTCCTCGTCGCCGCACTCGCGGTGACCGCCTTCGCCGACGCCGCCCGGTCCGGGGAGGGACAGGCGGCGCGCTCCAACCTCACCCTCATCGCCCCCGCGGCCGCCGGTGGCGGCTGGGACCTGGTCGCCCGCGAGGCGCAGCAGGCCATGCGCACCGGGAACATCGTGAACACCGTGCAGGTGGTCAACATCCCCGGTGCCGCCGGGACCATCGGCCTCAACCAGCTCGCCGGTCTCGCCGGCGAGGAGACCACCATGATGGTCACCGGCACCGTCATGCTCGGCGGGATCAGCCAGTCCGGCAGCGCGCTCAGCCTGCAGGACACGACGCCGATCGCCCGGCTCGCGGAGGACTTCGAGGTCGTCGCGGTCCCGGCCGAGTCACCGTTCCGCACGCTCGACGACATGCTCACCGCCTGGGCCGCGAACCCGGCCGCGCTACCGATCGGCGGCGGCTCGGCGGGCGGTATCGACCACATGGTCGCCGCCCAGCTCGCGCAGGCCCGCGACATCCCCGTCGAGCGGATGGTCTACACCCCGCACCCCGGCGGCGGCGAACTCACGCTGAGCCTGCTGTCGACCGCGGCCGGCACCGTCGGCGTCGGGATCTCCGGCTACAACGACTTCCGCGACCTGGTGGAGTCCGGGCAGCTGCGGGTGCTGGCCGTCGTCGCGCCCGAACGCCTGCAGGGCGTCGACGCCCCGACCATGGACGAGCTGGGCATGCCCGAGGTCGACCTCGTCAACTGGCGCGGGCTCGTCGCCCCCGCCGGGATCACCCCCGAGGCCCGCGCGGAGCTGGAGCAGATCGCCCGCGAGATGGTTGGGACCGAGTCCTGGGGCGAGGCCGTGACCCGCAACCGCTGGGTGCGCAGCGAGACCTACGGCGAGGACTACGACCGCTACCTGGTCTCCGAGCAGTCCCGCATCGACGACCTTCTGAAGGAGCTGGGGCTGGCATGAGCGGCCGTCCTGCACACCTGTCCCGGGGCGCGCTCGTCGTGCCCGCGATCCTCGCCGCGCTGGGGGTCTTCCTGACCTACGGCACGCTGACCATGCGGGTCGTCGGCGACGGCGGCCTGTTCGGTCCGACCACCATGCCGTGGATCGTCGCGATCCTGTGCTACGTGGTCGCGGCGCTGCTGGCGTTCGACATCCTGCGGCCACGGCCGGAGTTCGACGCCCCGGCCCCGGTCCCGGCGGCCACCGGTGACGGCGACGTCGAGGGCGCCGCCGGCGGGGACGCGCCGGCCGACACCGGGGTGAACGCCCCGGCCGTGCTGACCGCGGTCGGCGGCGTGGCCGCGTTCATCGTCGTCCTGCCCTACCTGGGGTGGATCCTGTCCGCGACCGGGCTGTTCGTCACCGTCGCCGCCGCCCTGGGCAACCGGCGCTGGCCCGCGATGGCGCTCGGCGGGCTCGCCGTGTCCTCGGCGGTCCAGGTCGTGTTCAGCATGCTGCTCGGGATCTCGCTGCCCGCCGGCTTCGTCGGAGGGTTCTGACCCGTGGAACAACTGACCAACCTGCTCGGCGGCTTCGCCGACGTCCTCAGCCCCTCCGCGCTGCTGTTCGTGTTCCTCGGTGCGCTGATGGGCACCGCGGTCGGGGTCCTGCCGGGGCTGGGCTCGGCGATGGCCGTGGCGCTGCTGCTCCCCCTCACCTTCGTCCTCGAGCCGACCAGTGCGCTGATCATGTTCACCGGCATCTACTTCGGTGGCCTGTTCGGTGACTCCATCGCCGGGTTCCTCATGAACACCCCCGGCAACTCGACCGCCATCGCAAGCACCTTCGAGGGGCATCGGATGGCGCTGCGCGGCAGGGCCGCCCAGGCGCTGGCCACCGGCGCGATCGGCGCGTTCATCGGCGGCATGGTCGCCTCGGCGCTGGTGGTGTTCTTCGCCCCGACCCTCGCCCGGCTCGCCACCGGGTTCGGCCCCGCCGAGTTCCTCGCACTCGCCGTGTTCGCCTTCGTCGCGATCTCCGCCGTCGTCGCCGACTCCGCGATCCGCGGCGTCGCCGCGCTCGCGATCGGCCTGACCCTCGCCCTGGTCGGGATCGACCAGCCGACCGGCACACCCCGGTTCTCCTTCGGCTTCTCCCCGCTGCTCGACGGCGTCTCGATCGTCGTGATCACGGTGTCGCTGCTGGCGCTGGGCGAGGTGTTCAGCCAGGCCGCGAAGGTCGGCCGGGCCGAGGAGACCAGCGCCGTCATGCCGACCGGCCGATGGTGGCTGTCGAAGGCCGAGTTCCGCCAGGCGCTGCCCGCGTGGCTGCGCGGCACCGCGATCGGCGTCCCGTTCGGTGTCATCCCGGCCGGTGGCGCCGAGGTGCCGACGTTCCTGGCCTACGGGACCGAGCGCAGGCTCGACCGGCGCAAGGCCGAGCCGACCTTCGGGAAGGGCGCCATCGAGGGCGTCGCGGCGCCGGAGGCCGCGGGCAACGCCACCGCGGGCACCGCGATGGGCGCGCTGCTCGCGCTCGGCCTGCCCACCTCCGCGACGGCGGCGATCCTGCTCGCCGCGTTCCAGCAGTACGGCCTGCAGCCGGGCCCGTTGCTGCTGGAGCGCTCCGGGGACATCGTGTGGGCACTGCTCGCCGGGTTCTTCCTGGCGATGATCGTGCTGCTGATCCTCAACCTGCCGTTCGCGCCGCTGTGGGCGCAGCTGCTGCGGGTCCCGAAGTCCTACCTGTACGCGGGCATCGCGGTGTTCGCCGCGTTCGGCGTGTACGCCTCCGGGGCGAGCCAGGTCGACCTGGTGATCATGCTGGTGGTGGGTGTGCTCGGGCTGGCGATGCGGCTCTACGACATCCCCGTCGCGCCGGTGCTGATCGCGGTGATCCTCGGGCCGCTGGCGGAGTACTCGCTGCGCGACGCGATGGGCAACTCCGACAACGACCCGGCGGTGCTGGTGTCGAGCCCGATCACCGTGGTGCTGTACCTGCTGCTGCTGGCCGGCCTGGTCTGGACGGCGTGGCGCCGAATCGCCGAGAAGCGCGCCGCCGACGTGTGATCACCCCGCGGCGCGGGCCAGCTCCACGGCCCGCGCCAGGGTGGTGAGGCGCTCGTCGAGGGTCTCCCCCGCCGGGTAGAGCCGGACGGTGCCGACGCCGGCGGCGGCCCAGTCCCGCAACCGCGCGGCGACCCGTTCCTCGGTGCCGACCAGCGTCGTCCCCAGCACCATCTCGTCGGTCACCAGGGCCGCGGCGCCCGCCCGGTCCCCGCCCTGCCAGGCGGCGCGGACGGCGTCGGCCCGCTCGCCCCAGCCCTGGCGGCGGTAGGCGTCGAAGTAGAAGTTCCGCTCCGCGGTGCCCATCCCGCCGAGGCTGAACGCGATGCCGGGGCGGCGGGCGTCGACCATCGCCGCCTGGTCGGCCTCGTCGGTGGCGAAGGCGACCTCGGCGCCCTGGCAGACCTCGATCGCGGACCGGTCCCGCCCGGCGGCGCGCAGACCGGTGTCGAGGTGGGCGAGGTAGGCGTCGGCACCCTCGGGGACGAAGCTCGTGCCCAGCCAGCCGTCGGCGACCCGCCCGGTGAGCTCCAGCATCCGCGGGGACAGCGCGGCGACGAACACCGGCAGGTCCGGCACCGGCGTGGTCGACAGCCGCATCGGGCGGCCCTGTCCGCCGGGCAGCGGGATCGCGACGGTCTCGCCGTCGTAGGCGATGCGCTCCCCCGCGCAGGCGGCCCGGACCACCTCGATCGTCTCGCGCAGCCGGGTGAGCGGGCGGGCGAACGGCACCCCGTGCAGGCCCTCGATGACCTGGGGGCCGGACGGGCCGAGCCCGAGCAGGAACCGTCCCTGCGACATGTCGTGCAGGGTCAGCGCGGCCTGGGCGATCGCGACCGGCGAGCGGGTGCCGACCTGGATCACCCCGGAACCGAGCCGGATGCGTCCGGTGCGGGCGGCGAGGTAGCCCAGCGCGGACGGCGCGTCGGACCCCCACGCCTCGGCGACCCAGCAGTCGTCGAGGCCCAGCTTCTCGGCCTCGACGACGAACTCGACGGTCTCGCGCCAGTCACCGCCGGAGGCCTCGACCGTCGTGGCGGTCCTCACCGGCCGTCCCGGACGAGCCCGACCGGGCCGTGTACGGGCACGTCCCCGGCGGCTAGCACCGCCGTCGCCATCGGCGCCAGCAGCGCGGCGAGCTCGGCGGTCCGTTCCGGGCCGAGTGCGCCCCACGGGCGGGCGGCGGCCCGGTCGGTGAGCCGTTCGATCTCGTCGTGCTCGTCGGCGCCGGCGGCGGTGAGCGCGCCGGTGGCGTCGACCCAGCCGCGGGCCCGCAGGTCCTCCGCGCCGGCCGCCCAGGCGTCCGGGTCGACGCCGCGGGCGGTGCGCAGCCACTCGCCGTCGGTCTCCCCGGCGGCGATCTTGAGGTGGTGCGCGGCGACCGGGCCGACACCCCGCGCGACCAGGACCGCGACGTGACCGTCCCCGCGGTGCTCGCGCAGCGTCGTCGTCGCCTGCCAG
>NZ_WWFY01000843.1:0-7824 GCF_009864975.1 Pseudonocardia sp. SID8383 | reverse complement strand
GGGGCGGAGACCAGCGAGGCGACCGTCGTCGTCGTGCCGTGGGCGCGGTGGTGGGCGACGGCGGCCGCCGCCCCCGCCGCCGTCGCGTCCGGGAAGCCGTGCCCGGCGCCGCCGTGGTCGTGCACGTCGACCAGCCCGGGCAGCAGCAGCGACGACGACGCGGGCGGGAGCGGACCGTCGTACGCCGCGGCCGGGAGGACCGCGACGATCCGGTCCCCCGCGACCGCGACGACCGAGTCCGGGAGCAGCCGGCCGTCGGTGACGACGGTGCCGCGCAGCACGCGGTCACGCATCACGCGTCGTGGTCCGTCTCGAGCAGCGTCACGAGGCCGTCCAGCGCAGCCGGGGCGCCGTCGCCGTCGGCCCGCAGCACGACCTGGTCGCCGAAGACGACGCCGAGGGTCATGAGCCCGAGGACGCTGCGCGCGTCGACCGGGTCCTTCCCGTCGGTCGCGACGGTGACGGGCAGCCCGGTGGCGGCGGCGGCGCGGGCGAACAGCGCAGCCGGGCGGGCGTGCAGCCCCACCCGGGACGCGACGACGGCGGTGCGGGTGTGCACGGTGCTCTCCTGCTCCTCGGCGGCGGTCACCGGTCGGCCTTGCCCGCGGTGCCGGTGGTCTCGGTGGTGTCGGTGCCGGTGGTACCGGTGGCCTCGTCGTCCTCCCGGCCGGGGGTGCGCAGGTTCCAGCGACGGATCACGAAGCGGAACAGCACGTAGTAGACGACGGCGTAGGCGAGCCCGATCGGGATCAGCCACAGTGGCCGGGTGGACTGGCCGAAGTTGAGGACGTAGTCGATGGCGCCTGCGGAGAAGCTGAACCCGCTGTGGATGTCGAGCGCGTTCACCAGCGCCAGCGAGGTGCCGGTGAGCACCGCGTGGATCAGGTACAGCGGCCACGCCACGTAGACGAAGGCGTACTCGAGCGGCTCGGTGATGCCGGTGACGAACGAGGTCAGCGCGACCGAGACCATGATCCCGCCGACGACCTTGCGCCGCTCCGGACGGGCCTCGTGCCAGATCGCCATCGCCGCGGCGGGCAGCGCGAACATCATGATCGGGAAGAAGCCTGTCATGAAGGTGCCCGCGGTCGGGTCGCCCGCGAAGAACCGGGACAGGTCGCCGTGCACGCCGTTGAAGTCGCCGACCAGGAACCAGACGACCGAGTTGATGATGTGGTGCAGCCCGACCGGCAGCAGCAGCCGGTTGACCAGGCCGAAGACCCCGCCGCCGACGACGGCGTTCTCCCCGACCGCGTTGCCCAGCCCGGTCAGCCCGGCGTTGAACACCGGGTAGACCAGGCTCAGCACCGACGCGATCACCATCATCGACACGGCGGTGAGGATCGGGACCAGCCGGCGGCCGTTGAAGAAGCCGAGGAAGGTCGGCAGCGTCGTGCGGTGGAAGCGCTGCCACAGCAGTGCCGCGACCAGGCCCGCGACGATGCCGCCCAGCACCCCGAAGTCGATCGTGGCCTGCTCGCCCTTCGAGTCGAGCACCCCGGGCAGCAGCACCGGGGACAGCGCGGTGAACACGCCGTCCATCACGAGGTAGCCGACGAGGGCGGCCAGCGCGGTGGACCCGTCGGAGCGGCGCGCCCAGCCGATCGCGATGCCGAGCGCGAAGATCATCGGGAGGTGGTCGAACAGCGCGCCGCCTGCCGCGGCGAGCACGGCCGCGGGCTGCTTCAGCGCCTCGACGCCGCCGAGCAGGTCGTCCTGCCCGAGGCGCAGCAGCAGGCCGGCCGCGGGCAGGACGGCGATCGGGAGCATCAGGCTCCGGCCGAGACGCTGCAGGCCGGCCAGCCCGGCCCGTCGTCGTACCGGTTCCGCTGTGGAGGTGCTCATGGGCTCGCACTCCTCGTGAGGGTGTCGGCGACCGGGGCCGGTGCGCGGGCGTTGTGGAGCCGTCGCGTCAGCCGGTACGGTCTGGTTATAACCAGTGAGGGTGCGGGCTGGACGACACCCTGTCAAGACACTGGTCATAACCAGTTGCGACCAGAGGGAGACCTCCTATGAGCAGGGCCGACGACATCGTGGCGGGGCTGGGCGGGTCCGCGAACATCACCGACATCGAGGCGTGCATCACCCGGCTCCGGACCGAGGTCGGCGACCCCGGCCTGGTCGACGACGCGGCGTTGAAGGCCGCCGGGGCGCACGGTGTGGTCCGGTCCGGGACCGTCGTGCAGGTCGTGATCGGGCCGGAGGCGGAGAACCTCTGCGACGACGTCCGGGACCTGCTGTGACGTCCGTCGTCGCGCCGGTCGACGGCGCGGTGGTCGGCCCCGCGGGGGTGCCCGACCCGGTCTTCCGCGACGAGCTGCTCGGCGGCGGGACGGCCGTCGAGCCGCCCGCGGACGCCACCGAGGCGGTCGTGCTGGCCCCGGTCGCCGGCACCGTCGCGGCGCTGCACCCGCACGCCTTCGTGATCACCGCCGACGGTGGCCCCGGGATCCTGGTCCACGTCGGCATCGACACGGTCTCGCTCGGCGGGGCCGGGTTCACCACGCACGTCGCGAAGGGCGACGCGGTCGAGCGGGGCGCGCCGGTGCTGACCGTGGACCTCGCCGCCGTGCGGGCGGCCGGCCTCGCGCCGACCTGCCCGGTCGTCGTGCTGGACTCCCCCGCCGGCTCGGTGAGCGCCCCCACCGGGCACACGGTCCGCGCCGGCGACGAGCTGTTCCGCCTGTGACGGGCACCGTTCCCGACGGCGCCCCGGTCGTGTTCGACCTCGACGGCACCCTCGTGCGCAGCGAGCACGTGCACCGCCGGACCTGGGCCCGGTTCTTCGCCGAGTGGGACGCCGAGGTCGACGACGAGACCTACCGGCACCGGTTCATGGGCCGCCGCGCGGCCGACACGCTGCGCGAGGTCGACGGGCCGTGGCGCGACGCGGACCCCGACGAGCTCGCCGCGCAGCTGGCCGGGCACGGCTCCGCCCTCGCCGACGACGTCGACGTCGTCCCCGGCGCTCCCGCGCTGCTCCGGTCGCTGGCCGGGCGCGGGCACCGGCTCGCGGTGGTGACGAGCGCCCGCCGCGGCTGGGCCGACCGGGTGCTGGGCGAGGTGCTCGATGCGGCACCGCTGGTCGAGCTCGTCGTCACCGCCGAGGACGTCGTGCGCGGCAAGCCGGACCCGGAGGGCTACCTCACCGCGTGCCGTCGCCTCGACGCCGACCCGGCCGGCTGCGTCGCGTTCGAGGACTCCGTTGCCGGGGTGTCCTCGCTGGTCGCGGCCGGGATGGGCACCATCGTCGGGGTCCGGACGACGGCCGGGGACGCGGAGCTGACCGCCGCCGGGGCACACCGGACGGTGCCGGACCTGACGCCCGGCCGGCTGCTGGGCCCGGCGGCCTGATCCGGGCTCAGCTCCCGAGCGAGCCGTGGTGCAGGACGGTGTCGCCGTAGCGGCGGGACCGGCCCGCGGTGAACCCGGCGGGCCAGCCGAACTCCCCCGACGACTTCGCCCGCTCGACGACGACCGCCGCACCGGGCGCGAGCCAGCCGTGGGTGGTGGCGGCGGTCAGCCAGCCCGCGACCTCGTCGTCGGGCACCGCGTAGGGCGGGTCGACGAACACGACGTCGAACGCCCGCGGCGCGGGCCCGGCCAGCACCGTCCCGGCCCGCCCGGTGACGACCGACCCGCCGAGCCCGACCGCGGCCAGGTTGCGCCGCAGCACCCCCGCGGCCCGCTTGTCCGACTCGATGAACACCGCGTCGGTCGCGCCCCGGGACAGCGCCTCCAGCCCGAGCGCGCCCGACCCGGCGCACACGTCCAGCACGGCGGCACCGCCGAGACCCGGATCGTGGTCGAGCGCGGAGAACAGCGCCTCACGGACCCGGTCGGAGGTCGGCCGGGTCCCCGACGGCGGCACGGCGAGCCGTCGTCCGCCCGCCGTGCCCGCGATCAGCCTGGTCATGGCTCCATGGTGCCGTGCGGCTCAGTCCAGCTCGACCAGCAGGTCCCCGCCCTCGACCTGGGTGACCGTGCCGATCGCGAGCCGCTTGACGGTGCCGGCCCGGTGCGCGGTGATCGACGCCTCCATCTTCATGGCCTCGATGGTGGCGACGGTCTGGCCGTCGTCGACGGTGTCGCCCTCGGCGACCTGCAACGTCACGACACCGGCGAACGGGGCGGCGACGTGCGCGTCGTCGTCCTTGTCCGCCTTCTCCGCGGCCTTCACCTCGGTGGCGACCGACTCGTCGCGCACCGCCACCGGGCGCAGCTGCCCGTTGAGCGTGGTCAGCAGGGTGCGGTAGCCGCGCTCGTCGGGCTCGGAGACTGCCTCCAGCTCGATGATCAGGGTGACGCCGGGCTCCAGGTCCACGGTGTGCTCGAGGTCCTCCTCCAGCCCGTAGAAGAAGTCCTTCGACGACAGCACCGCGGTGTTGCCGTACTGCTCGCGGTGGGTGTCGAAGTCCTTGGTCGGGCCGGGGAACAGCAGCCGGTTCAGCGTGCGGCGACGCTCGTCCCGCAGCCCGCGACGGTCCTCGATGGACAGCTCCGCCTTCTCCGCCTCGGGGCTGCGGCCCTCCAGCGCGCGGGTCCGGAACGGCTCCGGCCAGCCCGCGGGCGGCGAGCCCAGCTCACCGCGCAGGAACCCGATCACCGAGTCCGGGATGTCGAAGCCCGCCGGGTCCTTCTCGAAGTCCGCGGCGTCCACCCCTGCCCCGACCAGGTGCAGGGCCAGGTCGCCGACGACCTTCGACGACGGCGTCACCTTCACCAGCCGGCCGAGCATCCGGTCCGCGGCGGCGTAGCAGTCCTCGATCAGCTCGAACCGGTCGCCCAGGCCGAGCGCGATCGCCTGCTGGCGCAGGTTCGACAGCTGCCCGCCGGGGATCTCGTGGTGGTAGACCCGTCCGGTGGGGCTGGCGAGGCCGGACTCGAACGGCGCGTAGACCTTCCGCACCGCCTCCCAGTACGGCTCCATGTCCCCGACCGCGGTCAGGCTCAGCCCGGTCGCGCGGTCGGTGTGGTCGGTGGCCGCGACCAGCGCCGACAGCGACGGCTGGCTGGTCGTGCCGGCCATCGAGGCGACCGCGCCGTCGACGGCGTCGACCCCGGCGTCGATCGCCGCGACCAGCGTCGCGAGCTGGCCGCCCGCGGTGTCGTGGGTGTGCAGGTGCACGGGGAGGTCGAACCGCTCCCGCAGCGCCGTGACCAGCTTCTTCGCCGCGGGCGGGCGCAGCAGGCCGGCCATGTCCTTGATCGCCAGGACGTGCGCGCCCGCGTCGACGATCTCCTCGGCCAGGCGCAGGTAGTAGTCCAGGGTGTAGAGCTTCTCGCCCGGGTCCGACAGGTCCGCGGTGTAGCAGAGCGCGACCTCGGCCAGCGCCGTGCCGGTGTTCCGGACGGCGTCGATGGCCGGGCGCATCTGGGAGACGTCGTTGAGGGCGTCGAAGATCCGGAAGATGTCCATGCCGGTGTCCGCCGCCTCCTGCACGAAGGCGTCGGTCACCTCCGTCGGGTAGGGCGTGTAGCCGACGGTGTTGCGCCCGCGCAGCAGCATCTGGGTGCAGATGTTCGGCGCCGCGGCCTTGAGCGCGGCGAGCCGGTCCCACGGGTCCTCGGCCAGGAAGCGCAGCGCGACGTCGTAGGTCGCGCCGCCCCAGCACTCCAGCGACAGCAGCTCGGGCATGGTCCGCGCGACGTAGGGCGCGACCGCGACCAGGTCCCGGGTCCGGATCCGGGTCGCCAGCAGCGACTGGTGGGCGTCGCGGAACGTCGTGTCGGTGACCGCGACCGCGGTCTGCTCACGCAGCCGGCGCGCGAAGCCCTCGGGCCCGAGCTCGCGCAACAGCTGCGCCGAGCCGTCCGGCGCGGGCGTCTCCAGGTCGACGCCGGCGGGCAGCTTGTCGACCGGCTCCACGACCAGCGGCCGGTCGCCGTTCGGCTTGTTGACCGTGACCTCGCCCAGGTACTGCAGGATGCGCGAGCCGCGGTCGGCCGACGGGCGGGCCTTGAGCAGGTGCGGGCGCTCCTCGATGAAGCTGGTGGTGACCCGGCCCTGCTTGAAGTCCTCGTCCTCCAGCACGGCGGCGAGGAACGGCAGGTTCGTCGCCACGCCACGGATCCGGAACTCGGCCAGCGCGCGACGGGCGCGCCGGGCGGCGTTGGCGAAGTCGTGGCCGTGACAGGTCAGCTTGACCAGCATCGAGTCGAAGTGCGCGGAGACCTCGGCACCGACGTGCACGGTGCCGCCGTCCAGCCGCACGCCCGGGCCGCCCGGGGAGCGGTAGACCGACAGCGTGCCGACGTCGGGCCGGAACTCGTTGGCCGGGTCCTCGGTGGTGATGCGGGTCTGCATCGCCGCACCGGTGAGGGTGATGTCGTCCTGGGTCAGCCGCAGCTCGGGCAGCGTCATGCCCGAGGCGATCCGCAGCTGGGCGATGACCAGGTCGCGGTCGGTGACCTGCTCGGTGACGGTGTGCTCGACCTGGATGCGCGGGTTCATCTCGATGAAGTGGTGCTTGCCGCGCTCGTCGAGCAGGAACTCCACGGTCCCCGCGTTGACGTAGCCGATCGTCCGCGCGAAGTTCACCGCGTCGGCGCAGATCCGGTCCCGCAGCCCCGGGTCCAGGTTCGGGGCCGGGGCGATCTCGACGACCTTCTGGTGGCGGCGCTGCACCGAGCAGTCGCGCTCGAACAGGTGCACGACGTTGCCGTCGGCGTCGGCCAGGATCTGGACCTCGATGTGCCGCGGGTTGACCACGGCCTGCTCCAGGAACACGGTGCCGTCGCCGAACGCGGACTCCGCCTCCCGGCTCGCGGCCTCGATCGCGTCACGCAGGTCGCCGGGCTCGGTGACCCGGCGCATCCCGCGTCCACCACCCCCGGCGACCGCCTTGACGAAGATCGGGAAGTCGATGTCCTCGGCCGCCGCGAGCAGCTCCTCGACGTCCGAGGACGGCTCGGAGGACTCCAGTACCGGCACGCCCGCCTCCCGGGCGGCGGCGACGGCGCGGAACTTGTTGCCCGTCAGGTGCAGGACCTCTGTCGGCGGCCCGACGAAGGTGATGCCCTCCTCGGCGCAGGCGCGGGCCAGATCGGGGTTCTCCGACATGAAGCCGTAGCCGGGGTAGACCGCGTCCGCGCCGGCCTTCTTCGCCGCCCGGATGACCTCCTCCACCGACAGGTAGGCGCGGACCGGATGCCCCGGCTCCCCGATCTGGTAGGACTCGTCGGCCTTCGCGCGGTGCAGCGAGTTGCGGTCCTCGTACGGGAACACCGCCACCGTCGAGACACCCAGCTCGAACGCGGCCCGGAACGCCCGGATGGCGATCTCGCCCCGGTTGGCCACCAGCACCTTGCGGAACATCGTTCTCCTCATCACGATCGGCGACGACGCCCGTGGCGGCGGGGGTTCCCGCGCGACGGACGCGTGATCCTGACACGACCGGCCAGGTCCCGACCACTGCTCGGGACAGGGTGCCCACACAGCGGGACGTCGTCCGGTCCCGCCGTGCCGGTGGTGCCCGGTGGCGTGGCACGACGTGCCGTCGCGGGGCCGGTGCGTGGCGAGATCCGGACACCTCGGGCACCGTGGGGCGGGTACCGGCCCCGTCGGCCGGCGCGGCGGGGAGGTGGTGGCGTGGTGGCCGTGGTGTTCCAGCTGCTGTCGTTCGCGCTGCTGGTGATGGCCGTGGTCGGCGCCTACCGGCGGCTGCGCGCCGACCGCGGCCCCGGTCCCGGCCCCGCCCCGGAACCGAGCGCACGTCCCGTGCTGTCGTCCGAGGCCGTTGCCGCGGAGCAGGCGTGGCGACGCGCGCGGGCGGAGTTCCAGCGGCTGCGCGCGGAGTTCGCCGCGCACGAGGCCGACCCGCT
>NZ_WWFY01000842.1:0-7954 GCF_009864975.1 Pseudonocardia sp. SID8383 | reverse complement strand
CCCGCCGAGCAGCGCGGCCGGCGCCGGGAACCGGACGTTCGCGCAGACCCCGCCGCTGCCCGTCCCCGCACCGAGCCGGTGCGCGAGCCGCTGGGCCAGCCAGCGCTCCACCCCGCGCTCGGGGACCGCGACGGTCTCGGCCGCGAACGGGTCGCCCGAGCCGGCAGCCAGGACGTCGGCGAGCGCCTCGACGAGGGTGTCGGCGCGTTCGGCCCGATGGATCTCCAGCACGGACCGCACGGTAGCGGCGACCCCCGACAGTGACGGGTGGACCCCTCTACCAGGAGGACACGCGGTAGTTCTTCAGGAACACTCCGTGCAGGTCCTCGCCGGCCTCCCCGGCGACGATCGGGTGGTAGACCCGGGCGGCGCCGTCGGCGAGGTCGAGCGGGGCGTGGAACCCCTCCTCGGCCAGGCGCAGCTTCATCGGGTGCGGACGCTCGTCGGTGATCCAGCCGGTGTCCACCGCGGTCATCAGGATCCGGTCGGTCGCGAACATCTCGCCCGCGCTGGTGCGGGTCAGCATGTTCAGCGCGGCCTTCGCCATGTTCGTGTGCGGGTGCCCGGGCCCCTTGTAGCCGCGTCCGAACACGCCCTCCATCGCCGAGACGTTCACGACGTACTTGTTGCGGGCGCTCGACGCCGCCATCGCCGGGCGCAGCCGCGAGACCAGCACGAACGGCGCCGTCTGGTTGCACAGCTGCACCTCGAGCAGCTCGAGCGGGTCCACGTGCTGGACGTGGTCGACCCAGCTGTTGACCGCCGCGGTGTCGGGCAGCAGCCCGCCCGCGTCCACCGCGGTGCCGGCGGCCATCCGCTCCGGCGACGCCGAACGGGCCGTCGTCGCCAGCGCGGCCAGGTCGCGCCCGCCCGGGACCGCGCCGGCCAGCAGGAGCGGGTGCTCGCGCGAGGCACTGGTGAACGACACGATCTCCGGCAGCTCGCCCGCTGGCAGCTCCTCGTGCTCGGCGGCCTCCAGCGCGGAGTACGAGCCGGGGGAGCGGCGCACCGTCTGCGCGGCGTTGTTGACCAGGATGTCCAGCGGCCCCGCGGCGGCGACCTCGTCGGCGACGGCGACGACCTGGCCCGGGTCACGCAGATCCACCCCGATCACCCGCAGCCGGTGCAGCCACTGCGCCGAGTCGGGCAGCGCGGCGAAGCGGCGGGCGGCGTCGCGCGGGAAACGGGTGGTGATGGTGAGGTGCGCGCCGTCGCGCAGCAGCCGCAGCGCGATGTACATCCCGATCTTGGCGCGGCCGCCGGTGAGCAGCGCGCGGCGCCCGGACAGGTCGGTACGGGCGTCGCGGTGGGCACGGTGCGCGGCGGCGCAGTCCTGGCACAGTTGGTGGTAGAAGGCGTCGACGACGGTGTAGCGCGTCTTGCACACGTAGCAGCCGCGGGCGCGGTGCAGCGTCCCCGCGGTCGCGCCGGGGGTGGTCGACACCAGCGGGATGCCGGCGGTCTCGTCGTCGATGCGCCCGGCCGCGCCGGTCGCGGTGGCGGCGGTGACGGCCTCGTCGGAGGACTTCTCGGCCTGCCGCTTCTCGGCGCGGCGCCGCAGCCGCACCGACTTCCAGATCCCCGCGGTCGCCCGCCGGACGACCACGGCGTCGGGGTGTTCGGGTGGCAGCTCGTCGACCCGGGCCAGTACCTTCAGCGCGGTCGCGAGCTCGTCCGGGTCGATGCCGGGGCTGGACACCGGGACACTCCTGGGATCGGTGGTCGGGGGACGGGCGTCGATCCTAGTTCCCCCGATTCCGGCTCAGGACGCCAGCGGCTGCGCGAGCCCGACCTCCTCGGCCATCTCGGTGAGGACGGCGATGTTCAGCTCGAAGGCGTGCACCGCCTCGGCGAGCAGCCGGGCCCGCTGCGCCGGGGTCCAGGCCGCGTCGTCGAGCAGGGCGCGGTACCGGGTCCGGAACGCCGACGGGCTGCCGAGGGCCCTGAAGTCGTAGAACAGCCGCCCGGGGCCCTCGATGCCGTAGGTGCGCTGCAGGACCTTCCCGACGACCTGGCCGCCGGCCAGGTCACCCAGGTAGCGGGTGTAGTGGTGGGCCACGAACAGCGCCGGGTCCGAAGCGGCCTCGCGCAGCCGCGCCACGTAGGCCGCCGTGGAGGGCAGGACCCGCGGGACGCCGCCGCCGAGGGCGTCGAGGTCGGCGTGCAGGGCGGGCACCCGGCGCAGCTCGTCGATCACGAACGGGGCCGCGACCGGGTCGGCGGCCAGGGCGTCCCCGGCCTCCTCCAGCGCGGTGTAGATCGCGACGTACTGCTCGGCGAGCAGGGTGTAGGCGTCCAACGGGAGATCACCGTCGAACAGCGCCCCGAAGTAGCTGCACCGGTGGGCCCGCTCGTGCACCGCCCAGGTGGCCTGGCGGAGATCGGCGGACAGCGTGCCCGTGATGGGGGTCGTGGCGTCCATCGGCCCTCCCGTGACGTGACGTCTGGTGCGACGGCACGGCGCCGGATCTGACACCGTGTCAGATCACGATGCTAAGCGCTGGATGCGGGTAAGGCTAGCCTCAGTCGCGGACAATCGTCGAGACCGCTCGCAGCACGGCGGCGACCGCGGTCTCCACCGTCGCGTCCAGCGCGTCCGGCTCGACCTCGACGATCCGACGGCTCGACAGCGCGGCCGAGACCACGGCGGCGAGCACGTGCGGGTCGTCGTCGACCATCGAGCCGTCGGCGGCGCCGGCCCGGAGGACGGCCACCAGCCGGTCGGAGATCGGGTCGGCGTGCGCGGCGATCCGCCGGTAGGCGGCCGGGTCGAGGGCACCGGCCAGCGCCTGGCCGGGCGGGAGGTGGAACTCGGCGAGGCGGCGCAGTTGCAGCCGGGCGAAGGCGGCGAGCCGTTCGCGGGGGTCCGCGGCCTCGGCGAGCGCGGCGTCGAGCTCGGCGACGTAGCGCTCCGCCTCGTGCTCGACGAACGCGACGAGCAGGGCCTGGCGGTCGGGGAAGTGGTTGTAGAGCGCCGTGCGCCCCACGCCGGCGGCCGCGGCGACCCCGGACAGGGTCACCGTGTCGAAGCCACGTCCGTAGAGCTGCCCGCGCAGGGCGTCGAACACCCGCTCGCGCACCTGCTCGCGGTGCGTCGCCAGCGAGCCCAGGACCTTCGGCACGCGGGCCAGTGTAGGCCCGCGTGCCGGTCGGCCCGGAACCTCAGAGCTGCGCGAGCACCGACTCGACGCCGGAGATCTCGACGGTCGGCGGGACCGGCTCGACGCCGATCCAGCGCACGACGCCGTCGGTGATGATCGCGGCGTAGCGCTGCGACCGGGTACCGAGGCCGAACTTCGACCCGTCCATGTCCAGACCGGCGGCCTTGGCGAAGTCGCCGTTGCCGTCGGCGAGCATGAGCACCGCGTCGCCGGCGCCGCGGGACTCGGCCCAGGCCTCCAGGACGAACGCGTCGTTGACCGAGGTGCAGGCCACGGTGTCGACGCCCTTGGCCTTGAGCTCGTCGCGCCGCAGGACGTAGCCGGGCAGGTGGGTGTCGGAGCAGGCCGGGGTGAACGCGCCGGGCACACCGAACAGCACGACCGTGCCGGTGCCGAGCACCGAGGCGCTCTGCACGGGCTTCGGGCCCTCGGCGGACGGGGTCATCAGGGTGACGTCGGGGATCTGGTCACCGGCGGCGAGAGCCACGGGTTCCTCCTGGTGCTGCGGGGTGGAGCGGTCGGGACCGACCCTAGTCCGCCACCGCCCCGCCCGGCCCCGCGCCGTCGTCACACCCCGTCCTGTCGCCGGGCACCGCCGCCGGCGCCGCACGGGTTCCGCGCCGTGCGGACACCGTGCGGCGCGGGACCCGCGCGGCCGTCAGTGGCAGCTCGTGGGCGCCGGCGGGACGTCGAGGGTGGGGTTGCGGTCGAAGAACCCGGCGGGCTTCAGGACGAAGCCGGTGTAGTCGACCGGCATGACCGGCCAGTCCTCCGGCCGCGGGAAGTGGGTCAGCCCGAAGGTGTGCCACAGCACGACGTCCTGGCCGTCGAGGTCACGGTCCGCGGCCACCCAGGAGGGCAGTCCGTCCCCACCCGGGTTCTGGTTGACGAAGTCGCCGGCCGGGTAGCGCTGCGCCGGGTCGTAGCGGGTCACCCACAGCGCCTTCGAGGCGAACGTCGCCCGCGCGTGGATCGACGACGCCGGGTCCGCCAGCAGGGTGGGCTGCCCGTGCGGGTGCAGGACGTAGCCGACCGGCCGACCCAGGGCGTTGGTCCTCTCGGTGTTCACCACGTGCCAGACCCGCCCGGACCCCGGGTCGGCGTCCCGCTGGGCCTGCGACTCGCGGGTCAGCCGGGTCGCCGAGCGGGCGAACGCGTTGCCGTGGGCGTTGCCCTCGCCCATCGGCACGCGGACCGCCTCGACCTCCTCGACGGCGTTGGCCGTGCCGTCGACGGTCATGTCCAGCCGCGCGGAGAACAGGTGCTGGTGGAACGGAGCACCCAGGCCGGGCGCGACCTCGGTGGCGTACTCGCCGGGCGTACCGGAGGTGAACACGATGCCGGTCGCCTTGCACTCCAGCTCGATGGTGCCGTCGAGGTAGAGGTACCAGTAGAAGCCGTAGTCGTAGTTGCCGATCGGGGTGAAGAACGAGATCACCAGGCGACGCTGGCGGCGCACCTCACGGGCGCCGGTGAAGATGTCGGTGTGCTTCCAGAGGACGCCGTGGTCCTCCTCGTGCATGCAGATGGCATTGCTGATCGTGCGCGGGTTGCCCAGGTCGTCGGCGACCACCGCGTCGAGGTAGTGGATGTCGCCGAGGCAGTCGCAGCCCAGCTGCAGGGAGTCGGCGTAGCGGGCGAACATGTACTCGCCGCAGTCGAAGTAGTTCTGCCAGAACCGCACCGGCGCCGGGTCGGCGTAGGGCACGACCATCTCCGCGACCGAGGCGCGATAGCAGATCGGGCGCTCGTCGAAGGCGATCTGGTGCAGGGTCAGGCCCTCGCGCTCGTTGAACCCGACGCGCAGGTCCCACTTGCCCCAGCGGACCCGGCCGTCGGTGACGGTGAACGAGCGCCCCTCGGGCTGGGTGATCTCGATCGGTTTGAGCGAGGTCATGTGCTCGCCCTGCACGGCCGGGTCGTCGAAGTTCCCGCTGGTCGCGGGCACCGGCACGACACCGGTGTCGATCACCCGGTCGACCGTGCGGGCGGTGAGGTCGACGTAGGCGACGAGCCCGTCCACGGGATGTGCCCAGGCGTGGTCGGCCTCGTGGTCCTGGCGGAACCCGAAGGCGCGGGCGAGGCGGCGGCCCTTCTCCCCGGGGATGTCGTAGACGCCGGCCGACAGCGGCACGGCGCGCACCGAGGCGGGCTCCAGCCCGCGCTTCTCCAGCGCGGCGAGCCAGTCCGGGGAGGCGTTCAGGACGTCCTCGATGAACTCGAACTCCGAGTCGATGATCGGCGGCTGCCCCTCCCGCTCGGGCTCCAGCTCGCGGCAGGAGACCAGCTCGCGACGGGTGGCCGAGACGACCGTGTCGTGGGAGCGGCCGGTGCCCAGGTCCAGCAGCACCGCGCGGAAGCTGCGCTCGGCGTCGGCGCCGTCGGGGTGGGCGAGGACCTCGGACTTGGGCGGCTCCTCGGGGGCGAAGAACGCGAAGCGGACGTGCTCGGTGAGCAGCCCGGCCGCGGCGAGGACCTCGCGGACGACGGTGACCTCGGCCTCCGTGGTCGGGGCCAGCGGGTGGCTCGCGGTGGTGCGCGGCTCCTGGACGGCGGTCATCGGGTCTCCTCCTGGAGGTCGGTTCCGGCGGTGTCGTGCCCGGTGTCGTGCGCGGTGTCGTTCCCGGTGACGGTTCCGGGCGCGTCGGGCGAGGGCAAGGTCTCGGGGCGGGCACCCGTGAATCGGGTCAGGACCGTTCCGAGCACGAACGCGGCGACCAGGACCCCGCCGATGGCGAGGGCCAGCGCGGGGGAGCCGCCGATGAGCGTCGGGAAGTTCGCGACGGTCAGCCACAGGCAGACCAGCAGACCGGCCAGCCCCAGCGCCGGGGCCAGGGCGGTGTGCCAGAACCGGGTGTCGACGCGCGAGCGGCGGAAGAACACCAGCACCGCAGCGCAGGTCAGCGCCATCAGCGCGAGCACCCCGAGGGTCGCGGTCCCGGCCATCCAGGCGAACACCTGGGTCACCGGGTCCATCCCGGTCACCGCGAACACCGCGATCAGCGCCAGCGCGGTGCCCGACTGGGCCGCCGACGCGGCGTGCGGCGAGGCATGCCGGGCGTGGCTGCGGCCCAGCGCGGGGGGCATCGAGCCGGCGTTGCCGAGGGCGAACAGGTAGCGCGAGAGCACGTTGTGGAACGACAGCAGCGCCGCGAACAGGCTCGTGACCAGCAGGACCTGGGCCAGGTCGCCGCCGACCGGGCCGAGCACCGCGGTGATCGTCGCGACGATCATGTTCCCGGGGTCCTCGGTCGCGCGGGCCACGGCGCCGTCGTCGCCCCAGGCGGAGACGACGGCCCACGACGACAGCGTGTAGAACGCGCCGATCAGCACGAGAGCCAGGTAGGTCGCGCGGGGGATGGTGCGCTCGGGGTCGCGGGCCTCGTCACGGAACACCGCGGTGGCCTCGAACCCGATGAACGAGGCGATCGCGAACATGATCGCGATGCCGAGCGAGCCGGACAGGAACTGCGACGGCACGAACAGCGCCGTCGAGCGGCCGGAGCCGAGCCCGCCGGTCGCGGCGACGACGGCGTCGAACACCAGCACGATCGCGACCTCGGCGACCAGCAGCGTGCCCAGGACCCTGCCGGACAGCTCGATGTGGCGGTAGCCGAGCACCCCGGCGACGACGAGCGCCGCGGCCGCGTAGAGGTACCAGGGCAGTGCGGGCCCGCCGTGGTGCTGCACCAGCGCGTCGACGGTCGCGCCCAGGTAGCCGTAGACCGCGGCCTGCACCGCGGTGTAGGTGACCAGCGCGAGGAAGGCCGAGCCCAGGCCCGGCGCGGCACCGAGCCCGCGGGCGACGTAGGCGTAGAACGCGCCGGCACCCGGCACGTGCCGCGACATCGCGCAGAAGCCCACCGCGAACAGCAGCAGCACCACCGCGCACAGCACGAAGGTCATCGGGAACGCGGCACCGTTGCCCGCGGCCAGCCCCAGCGGCACCGTCCCGGCGACGACGGTCAGCGGCGCGGCCGCGGCGACCACCATGAACACGATCGACCCGGCGCCCAGCGTCCCGCGCAGACGGTGCCGGTCCGCGGGCTCCGGGGCCGGCGACGGTGGTGACGGGCGGGGCGCGGGTGCGCTCACGGTTCCTCCTGGCGGTCGAGGCGGACGTCGGGTGCCGGGACGGTGGCCGGTGCCGCGGACCGTGCACAACGCCGGATCCCGTGTGGTGCGAATCACCGGCTGTGGTGTTCCCGCACTGCGGGAACGGCGCCGGAGTTTTTCTCGTTCGACCCGTCGTCGCTGGTCATGGCGTCGACATGGGGAGCTAGTGTCCGCGGGCGAGGATCACCGGTGAGGGCGGGGAGGGGCGTCGTGACGTCGTTGCGTGACCGGTCACCGGTGCACGGCCTGGCCCGGCGACGAGTGGGCCCGGCCGCCGTCGCGGCCCAGTCGATCGCCGGATCGGCACCCTCGGCGGCGATGGCGGCCACCCCGGTGATCGTCGCGGGCATGGCCGGGGCGGGCACGGTGTGGTCGTTCGTCGTCGCCGGTGTGCTCGCGCTGCTCGTCGCCGCCTCGGTCGCCCGGTTCACCCGCCGGATGGCGGCACCCGGCGGGATCTACACGCTGACCGCGCAGGGCCTCGGCGCCGGACCGGCGTTCGCGGCCGGGATCGCGACGCTGGCCGGGTACCTGCTGCTGTGCGGCGCGGCGATCGCGGGAGCCGTGGCCTACCTCGGGCCGCTGTGCGGGCCGTGGGCGACCGGGCCGCTCGCGTCGGCACTGCTCGCCGTCGCGGTCGGCGCGGTGGTGACCGCGCTGGTCGTGCGCGGGGTCCG
>NZ_WWFY01000841.1:0-9656 GCF_009864975.1 Pseudonocardia sp. SID8383 | reverse complement strand
TGCGCCCCGGTGCCGGTGACGGCGCGGGAGCCGCTGCCGGTCGCGCGGCCGCCCGGCGCCCACGGGTCGGGGTCGGCCGTGTCGGCCCAGGTGATCCGCCCGGCGTCCGCCGTCGTGGCACCGGTGGGGGAGTCCGCCGTGACGGCGGCACCGGTGTCGTCGGGGATGTCGGGGTCGGTGTCGTCGTACCCGGCGTCGAGGACGCGGTGCCGCCCGGAGGCGCTCACCCGGTCCTGGAGCAGGGTGGCCGCGGGCACGGCCGATCGGGCCGTGTCGTCCGCTGGGGCGGAGGACACGGCATGCCTGCCCCGGGGAGACGGCACAGAGGGGGAGCTGTGCTCGGCGGCGAGTCGCGCGATCAGGTCGCGGGGGTCGACCTGATCAGCCGCAGCGGAACTCTTCCGTCGCATGAGGAGGGACTCTAGGTAGGGTGACCGAGTGTGAACACCCTCGCTGAGAAGGGTGGTTGCGTCTCCGCGCCGACAGGTCGACGGAGAGCGCCGAAGAGCAAGATCCCGCCATTTCGGCAGTATCGCTGGGCCGAATAGAGCAACGTGGCTCTCAGGATCACCCGTTCAGGCTAAGCGGTCACGGTACGTCGCACCGTTAGCCGATTGTGACGGGCTGCCGGTCGAGGAACAGTGGCCGTGCCTCCCCGGTGCTCCCCGCACGACCTCACGAGCTCCCCGCTCCCCGACCTCCGCAGGATCTGTGAACGATCACGCTCCCCCCGTCTCGCCGTCCCTCCCGATCCCCGCTCCCCGTGCCGAGATGCGCGCGCTCAGGGTGCTGCTGGCGCTGCCGCCGTCGGCGGGCACCGCCTCGCTCGGCCGCGGGCTGCGCCAGGACCTCGCCGCCGAGGGCGTGGACCTCGTCGTCGTCGCCGACGGCATCGAGCTGCTGGACACCCTGCGCTCCCGCGGCGCCGACCTGCTCGTGCTCGACATGGAGCTGCCGGGCCCGGAGCCGTCGGTGCTGCTCGGAGCCGTGCAGTCCGAGTCCCCGCCGACCCCGGTGATCATCGTCGTGCCGCGCGAACGGCGGGCCGGGGTGATCGGCATGCTGCGCGGCGACCGCGACGACTTCCTCATCCGGCCGTTCGTCCCGGACGAGCTCGCGTCCCGGATCCGGCTCCGGCTGCGTGCCGCCGCGGGGCTGCCCGCGCCGACGGTGCTCGGGCACGGCGGCCTGTCCGTCGACGTCGACGCCGGCCAGGTGTCCGTCGACGGCCGCCGGGTCGCGCTGTCCCCGACCGAGTACGCGCTGCTGCTCGCGCTGGCCGAGCAGGCGGGCGAGCCGGTCGCGCTCGACGACCTGGGCCGCCGCGCCTGGACCGAACCGGTGTCGGCCAACCTGGTGCAGGTCTACGTGTCCTACCTGCGGCGCAAGATCGGTCCCGAGCGGATCAGGACCATCCGGGGGCTGGGCTACCAGCTGGACGGCTGAGTCGGGATTCTCAGGATCCGAAGGACGACGCGACGTCGAGCAGCAGGTCGTTCTCCTCCGGCGTGGACACGGTGACCCGTACCCCGTCGGTGGCGAACGGACGCACGATCACCTTCCGCTCGCCGCAGTGCGTCGCGAACGCCGCGGTCCGGTCCCCGAGCGGCAGCCACACGAAGTTCGCCTGGGTCTCCGGCACGGTGAACCCGGACCCGCGCAGCCCGGCGGCCACCCGGTCCCGCTCCGCGACGACGGCGGCGCAGTCGGCGAGGATCTCCTCCCGGTGCTCCAGTGCGGCGACGGCACCCGCCTGGGCGACCGAGCTGACCCCGAACGGTGGCGCCACCTTGCGCAGCGCGGTCGCGATCTCCTCGGAGGTCAGGGCGTAGCCGACCCGCAGTCCCGCCAGCCGGTAGGCCTTGGAGAAGGTGCGCAGCACGACCAGGTTCCGGTGGGCGTCGAGCAGCGGCCGGCCGCTGACGGCGTCGGGGTCGGTGACGTACTCGGCGTAGGCCTCGTCGAGCACCACCAGCACGTCCGACGGCACGGCGTCCAGGAAACGGACGAACTCGTCGCGGTGCACGGCCGGGCCGGTCGGGTTGTTCGGGCTGCACACGAACACCACCCGGGTCCGCTCGGTGACCGCGGCGGCCATCGCGACGAGGTCGTGCCGGAAGTCGGCGTCCAGCGGCACGGTGCGGATCTCCGCACCGCCGATCCGGGTCACGATCGGGTACGCCTCGAACGAGCGCCAGGCGAACAGCACCTCGTCGCCGGGGCCCAGGCAGCCGATCTGCACGAGCTGCTGGCACAGCGTCACCGAGCCGCAGCCGACCGCGACCCGCTCGGGGTCCAGGGCGTACAGGTCCGCGATGCGTCCGGTCAGCTCGACGACGCCGAGGTCCGGATACCGGTTGCCACCTGCGGCGGCGCGGGCGATGGCCTCCAGCACCGCGGGAGCGGGCGGCGCGGCGACCTCGTTGCTCGCGAGCTTGATCGCCCCGGGGACGGTGCGCCCCGGCACGTAGGCGGGCAGGGTGTCCAGATCGGGACGGATCAGCGTCATGACGGCAACGGTATCCGCCGGGGGTCGAACCCGGGCCCGTGCTCTGGTTGAGTGACGTCATGACGACGACCGCTGTCCGGACCGAGGGCGTGCCGCTGACCGACGGGGGCGAGCTGCGCCTGACCGTGGCCGAACCCGACGGCCCGGTCCGCGGCGGTGTCGTCGTCCTGCAGGAGGCACGGGGGGTCACCGACTCGATCAGGCTGCTCGTCACCGGCCTCGCCGCGGACGGCTGGCTCGCCGTCGCCCCGCACCTCTACCGCGACGCCGGTGCGGGCGGTGACCTCGCCGACGGCTCCGACGCCGAGGTCGCCGAGCACGTCGGCAGCCTCGAGCCGCGCCAGGTCATGGACGACTGCGACACCGCGTTCGGCTGGCTGGGCGACGTGGGTATCGAGGCCGACCGGATGGGCGTGCTGGGGTTCGACCTCGGGGGCACGGTCGCGCTGCACGTCGCGGCGAACCGCACCCTCGGCGCGGCGGTCACGGTCGCGGGTGGCGGGATCGAGTCGTCGCCGTGGTCCAGCCTGCCCGCCCTGGTCGAGACCGCGCCCGAGCTCACCTGCCCCTGGCTGGGCATCTACTCGGAGGCCTCCGACACCGACGCCGTCGCCCGCCTGCGCGACGCCGCGGCGTCCTCCGGTAAGGCGACCGACGTCGTGATCTACCCGAGCACCGGCTACCGCTTCGACGACGACCCGGACTCGGCCGCCGAGGCCTGGCAGCGGGTCCTCAACTGGTTCGACGCGCACCTGCGCTGACGAAGACCCCGGCGCGCGCGGCGGCCGCGGTCGCCGCGGCCGCACGGTGGGCGTCCGCGGTGTCCGGACGCGTCCCGCGGGTGAGGAGCTGGTGGTAGAGCGGGGCGGAGACCGCGCGGACGACGCCGGCCGGGTCGGTGCCCGCCGGTAGCTCGCCGCGGGCCACGGCGTCGGTGACGCACGGCTCCCAGACGGCGGTCCGGGCGTCGTAGAAGCCGCGTAGCGCGCGTGCGGTCCCGGCGTCGTCGACGGCGGCGCAGACCAGCGCGGTGAGCAGCGGCCTCTGTCGCGGGTCGGCCAGTGTGGATCGGACCAGCTCGGCGTTGGCGAGCAGGTCGCCGTCGAGCGAGCCGGTGTCGGCGCGCGGGGCGGAGGCCTCGATCATGTCGGTGACCAGGTCCTCCAGCACCGCGGGCACGCTGCCCCAGCGGCGGTAGACCGTCGTCTTGCCGACACCCGCCCGGCGCGCGAGTTCGGCGAGGTCCAGGCCCGGCAGTCCGAGCTCGATCAGGGCGTCGCCCGCCGCGGCCAGCACGGCGGACCGGACCCGCGCGGTCCGGCCGCCCGGCCTGCTCATCTCCGGTGCCACGGCGCCCACCCTAACCCGTGACGGAACCGGAGTTCCGTTTGGCGTGCTACGTTCTAAAGGAACCACAGTCCCTTTAGAGGAGGACGGGCATGGAGTACCGACGGTTGGGCCGCAGTGGGTTGCAGGTCCCGGTCCTGAGCTTCGGCGCGGGCACCTTCGCCGGGCGCGGCGAGCTGTTCGGCGCATGGGGGTCGGTCGACGTCGCCGGCGCGCGCCGGATGGTGGACCGGTGCCTCGACGCGGGGGTGACCCTGTTCGACACCGCCGACGTCTACTCCGACGGCGGGTCGGAGGAGGTCCTCGGGGCGGCGCTGCGGCAGCGCCGCGACGAGGTCCTGATCTCGACCAAGGCCGGCCTGCCGACCGGCCCCGGCCCGAACGACGCGGGCGCCGGGCGCCTCCACCTGGTCCGCGCCGTCGAGGACGCCCTGCGCCGGCTCGGCACCGACCGGATCGACCTGTTCCAGCTGCACGCCTACGACGCGGGCACCCCGCCCGAGGAGGTGCTCGCGACGCTGGACGTGCTCGTCCGGTCGGGCAAGGTGCGCTACACCGGCGTCTCCAACCACCCCAGGCGACGGCTGGTGCGGACCCTGGACCTGGCCGACCGGCACGGGTGGCCGCGGCCCGTCGCGCACCAGGTGTACTACTCGCTGGTCGGCCGCGACTACGAGTGGGACCTCATGCCGCTGGGCCACGAGGAGGGCGTCGGCGCTCTGGTCTGGAGCCCGCTGGGCTGGGGACGGCTCACCGGCCGGGTCCGGCGGGGCGCCCCGCTGCCCGCGGGCAGCCGGCTGCACACCACCGCCGAGGCGGGCCCACCCGTCCCCGACGACCTGCTGTTCGACGTCGTCGACGTGCTCGACGCGATCGCCGCCGAGACCGGCCGCACGGTGCCGCAGATCGCGCTGAACTGGCTCACGACCCGCCCGACCGTCAGCTCGGTGATCGTCGGCGCCCGGGACCTGGCGCAGCTGGAGGACAACCTCGGCGCGGTCGGCTGGCGTCTGGACGACGACCAGGTCGCCCGGCTGGACGCGGCCTCGCACCGCCCGGCGCCCTACCCGTACTTCCCCTACGAGCGGCAGGAGGCCTTCGCCCGGCTCGCGCCGCCGCTCGTCGGCGCCCCGGCCTGACCGTCCCCCTGTGACGGGCACCCTGTCGCGGCGGGCCGGAGTGGGGTCCGGCCACTGGTGCGCGGCCGGGGCCGTCGGGGATGCTCGGGGCATGCCGCCCGTGTCGTCGCCGCAGACCGTCACCGATCCGGACACCCCCGAGCTCCTGTGGAGCCCGGACCCGGACCGGGTGGCGGACACCGAGATCGTCCGGTTCGCGACCTGGGCGCGTGACGAGCGGAGCGCCCCGCTGTCCGACGTCACCGACTACGCGCAGCTGCACACCTGGTCGGTGACCGACCTGGAGGGCTTCTGGTCGGCGGTCGCCGAGTACTCCGGGGTGCTGTTCCACGACCGCCCCACGGCCACGCTCGGCTCCCGTGACATGCCCGGCGCGCAGTGGTTCCCGGGCGCGACCCTCAACTACGCCGAGCACGCCCTGACCCCCGGCCCGGGCCGCGCCGACGACGACACCGCCGTCGAGTTCGTCCGCGAGGACGGCCTGGAGCGCACCGTCACCCACGCCGAGCTGCGCGACCAGGTCGCCCGCGCGCGCGCCGGGCTCGTCCGGGCCGGCGTCGGACAGGGGGACCGGGTCGTCGCGCTCGCCCCGAACTCCGTCGAGACCCTGGTCGCGTTCCTGGCCGCGGCGAGCCTCGGCGCGATCTGGTCGTCCTGCTCGCCGGACTTCGGCGCCCGCGCCGTGCACGACCGCTTCGCCCAGATCGAGCCCGCCGTGCTCGTCGCCGTCGACGGGTACCGCTACAACGGCAAGGGCTTCGACATCCGCGACAAGGTCGCCGACCTGCAGCGACAGCTGCCGACGCTGCGCGCGACCGTCCTCGTGCCCTATCTCGACCCCGACGCGATCCTCGACGGCACGACGACCTGGGCCGGGTTCACCGCCGAGCCCGGCCCGCTGGAGTTCACGCCCGTCCCGTTCGACCACCCCCTGTGGGTGCTCTACTCCTCGGGCACCACCGGCCTGCCCAAGGGCATCGTGCACGGCCACGGCGGCATCGTCGTGGAGCACCTGAAGGCGATGCGTCTGCAGCACGGGCTCGGGCCGGGGGAGCGGTTCTTCTGGTTCACCACCACCGGCTGGATGATGTGGAACTTCCTGGTCGGCGGCCTGCTCGTGGGCGCGACCATCGTGATGTTCGACGGCAGCCCCGGTCACCCCGACCTCGGCGCGCTGTGGGCGCTCGCCGCGCGGCACCGGGTGTCGCTGTTCGGGGTCTCCGCCCCCTACGTGCAGTCCTGCATGAAGGCCGGCCTGCGCCCCGGCGACGACCACGACCTCTCCGCGATGCGCGCGCTCGGCTCCACCGGCGCGCCGCTGTCGGTCGACGGGTTCCGCTGGATCGGCGAGGCCGCCGGGTCGCACATCCAGATCTGCTCGGTCTCCGGCGGCACCGACGTCTGTGCGGCCTTCCTCACCAGCGCCCCCACGGTGCCGGTGTGGCTGGGCGAGCTCTCCTGCGCGGCGCTCGGCTCCGACGTCCGCTCGTCGGCCGAGGACGGCACCGACCTGCTCGACGACGTCGGCGAGCTGATCATCACGACGCCGACCCCGTCGATGCCGGTCATGTTCTGGAACGACCCGGACGGCACCCGCCTGCGCGAGTCCTACTACGAGGACTTCCCCGGCAACTGGCGGCACGGCGACTGGGTCCGCCGCACCCCGCGCGGCTCCTACGTCATCTACGGTCGCTCGGACTCCACACTCAACCGCGGTGGGGTCCGGATGGGCACCGCCGACTTCTACGCCGTCGTCGAGAACGTCGGCGGGGTCGCGGACTCGCTGGTGATCGACACGACCGCGCTCGGCGAGCGAGAGGAGGGGGCCCTGCTCTGCTTCCTCGTCCTCGACGACGGCGTCGCGCTCGACGACGTCGAGCCGACCCTGCGCTCGCTGCTGCGGAAAGAGCTCTCGCCGCGGCACGTGCCGGACCGGTTCGTCGTCGTCGACGCGGTGCCGCGCACCCTGAACGGCAAGAAGTGCGAGGTCCCGGTGAAGAAGATCCTCGCGGGCACCGCGCCGGAGAAGGCGGTGTCGGCCGGCGCCCTCCAGAATCCCGACGCGCTGACCCCGTTCGTGGCCCTCGCAGGGTCCTGACCTGCGGCGGACCGGGGGTCCCCGGCCAGGGGGACCCCGGTTCCGGACGGCCGGAATGCCCGTGTAGTGTTGTGCTCGCTGGTGGCCGTCAGGCACCGGGGAGGCTTCGCCTAGTCTGGTCTATGGCGCCGCACTGCTAATGCGGTTTGGGGTAACCCCCCATCCCGGGTTCAAATCCCGGAGCCTCCGCACCGGCACGGCGGTGGGTACACCGGTCGCCGGCCGACAACTGAAGATTGCTACGCTGGAGACAGCAACGCGCCCGTAGCTCAACGGATAGAGCATCTGACTACGGATCAGAAGGTTAGGGGTTCGAATCCCTTCGGGCGCACACATCAGGATCCGGCCCCGACCAGCACCTATGGTCGGGGCCGTTCTCGTGTCCGGATCGGCCGACTCGCACTCTCGGCCCCGGTCACGTCGTGACCGGGGCCGAGGGGTCGCGCCGACAGGAGCCGGTCAGTCCTTCGTGAAGGCGTCCTTGACCTTCTCCCCGGCCTGCTTCAGGTTGCTCTTCGCCTGGTCGCCCTGGCCCTGGGCCTCGAGCTCCTTGTCGTCGGTGACCTTGCCGACGGTCTCCTTGGCCTTGCCGGCGAGCTCCTCGGTCTTGTTGTCGACCTTGTCGTCCGCTCCCATGGGTGCCTCCTCGGCTCGTTCGTCACCGCTGTCCTGCGCCACCGCGGGGGTGTCGCGCACGGCGTGGGACCGGGTACCACGTGGCGGGCGCGGGAAACGGTGGGCCCGGATGCGGTTCGTCCGGTTCGGGCGGATCATGGAGGTGTGCCCGGTCACCGTTCCCCCGCCGCGCGGTCCCGTCGCCTGCGGATGGCGGTCGTCGCCGGTGCGCTCCCGCTCCTGGTCGCCTGCGCGCCCGGGTCCGCGGCTCCCGCGTCGCCCGGCCCGCCGGACACCCCGGAGGTGACGGTCGTCCAGATGAACCTGTGCGACAGCGGGATCGCCGGTTGTTACACCGGGCGAGCCGTCGAGGCCGCGGCCGATCTCGTGCGGACCGAGATGCCGGACGCGGTCACCCTCAACGAGGTGTGCCGCGCGGGCGTCGAGCGGATCGAGCAGGCGCTCGCCGGGGCCGCGCCGGGGTCGTCGACGTCGTCGTCGTTCCAGCCGGCCCGCGAGCGCGACACCGGCGCGCCGTACCGCTGCGCGAACGGTGACGAGTACGGCATCGGCGTGGTCTCGCGTGCCCCGTCGAGCGTCGCGAGCGCCGGGATCCACCCGGCGCAGGACCCGCGTGACCCCGAGGAGCGTGCCTGGCTCTGCCTGGACACGACGACCGCTGGTGGCCCGCTCGGGGTCTGCACCTCGCACCTGGCCTACACCGACCGCGCCGTCACCCGTGCCCAGTGCGGGTACCTGTTCGACACCGTCGTCGCGGGCCTGCGGTCCCGCGCCGACGCCGGACCGGTCGTCGTGGGGGCCGACCTCAACCTGGGGGCGGCCGACGACCCCGACCTGCGGTCCTGTCTGCCCCCGGGGTCGGCACCGGCCGCCGACGACGGGGTCCAGCACGTCGTCGTGATCCCCGCGGCGGCCGCTGCGCGGACCCGGGTGATCGACCTGGGCGGGACCACCGACCACCCCGCGCTGCTGGTCACGGTGCGGCCCGAGGCCGGATCTGCGTAGCGCTGCGGATCGACGGGACCCCGCCGGCCGGTAGAACGGTCACACGACGCGGGAGGGGTGGGGTCATGGACGAGGGCCTGGCCGTCGGTGCGGTGCTGGGGGACTTCGAGATCCGGGGACGGCTCGGGGCCGGGGGGATGGGGGTCGTGCTGCGGGCCCACGACCGTCGACACGGCGGCGAGGTCGCGCTGAAGGTGCTGCCCGCCCGTCTCGCCGGGGACCCGGTCGTCGTCGAGCGGTTCCGGCGGGAGGCCCGCGCGGCGTTCGAGCTGCGCGACCCGCACGTCGTGCCGGTCCACGGGTTCGGTGAGGTCGACGGCCGGCTCTACCTCTCGATGCGCCTGGTCGACGGCGAGGACCTGGCCCGTCTCCTGGCCCGGCGCGCGCCGTTGGAGCCGCACCGGGCCGCCCGGATCCTCCGCCAGGCCGCGCACGCCCTGGACGCCGCGCACGCCGCGGGTCTGGTGCACCGCGACGTGAAGCCCGCGAACCTGCTCGTCGTCGAGGACCGGGACGACTTCACCGCGCTCACCGACTTCGGCATCGCCCGCGCGGTCGGCCCGGACCCGGACACCGCGCTCACCGAGACCGGCGCCACCGTCGGCACGCTCGCCTACCTCGCCCCGGAGCGGCTCGCGGGCCGCACGCCGGTCGACGGACGTGCCGACGTCTACTCCCTGACCTGCGTGCTCGTCGAGATGCTGACCGGGCGCACGCCGTTCCCGGAGGCGGACCCGGCCGCCGTGCTCACCGCGCACCTGATGGCCCCGCCGCCCCGGGTGGCCGGGCGCCGGCCCGGCCTCGCCCCCGGCTGGGACGACGTCGTCGCCCGCGGGATGGCGAAGGACCCCGCCGACCGGTTCCCGACCGCCGGTGCACTCGCGGCCGCGGTCGACGCCCTCGCCGGGGACCGTCCCGTGCC
>NZ_WWFY01000840.1:0-13196 GCF_009864975.1 Pseudonocardia sp. SID8383 | reverse complement strand
CGTGGGATCCGAGCGCACCGGTGACCCCGGTGCGCCGCAGGGGTCCGGAACCGGTACCGCACCGGTCGCGGCGCCGGCGGACCTGGTCGCGGGCACCACCGCGGCCGACCCGGCCGCGTTCGGGTCGCCCGCGTCGTTCACCTCCCCGACCGGCAACATCTCCTGCCGGATCACCGGCGGTGCCGGGGACGGCGCCGTCCGCTGCGACGTCACCGCCCGCACCTGGTCGGCGGGTGACTGCCCGGACGCGGCGCTGGTCACCGGCGGACCGGCGGGTGCTCGCACCGAGTGCGGCGGCGCGCCCGTCGGCTCCGGTGCGGCGGTGCTCGACTACGGCACCCACCTCACCGAGGGCGACGTCACCTGCGTGAGCTCCCGGACCGGCGTCGAGTGCCGCGACGCCCGCACCGGCGCCGGATTCACCGCGGCCCGGGCGGCGTACCGGCTCTACTGAGCCGACCGCTAGCGTCACCGGCCGTGAGCACCGCCGACCCGTCCGTTGTCGTCGAGATCTTCACCGACGGTGCCTGTGTCCCGAACCCGGGACCGGGCGGGTGGGGCGCGGTGCTGCGGTACGGCAGCCACGAGCGCGAGCTGCACGGTGGCGAGCCGGAGCGCACGACGAACAACCGGATGGAGCTGACCGCCCCGATCCGCGCGCTGGACGCACTGACCCGGCGCAGCGTCGTCCACCTGCACACCGACAGCACCTACGTGCGCAACGGCATCACCCAGTGGCTGCCGCGCTGGCAGGCCCGCGGCTGGCGGACCGCCGCCGGGGAGCCGGTCAAGAACGACGACCTGTGGCGCGAGCTCGACGCCGCCGTCCGCCGCCACGACGTCACCTGGTTCTGGGTGAAGGGGCACGCCGGGCACCCGGAGAACGAACGCGCCGACCGGCTCGCGGCCCGCGGCTGCGAGGAGGCGGGCGGACGCGCGTCCGGCACCCGGTCCACACGCGTCCGGTGACGCCGCCGGGATAACGTCGGCCGCGTGGCCGACTCGTTCCCCCGCCTGCACGCGCGCACCCGTCGCTTCACCCTCGGGGTCCCCCGTGGGTTCACCGTCGCCCCGGACGGGTCCCGGGCGGTGTTCCTGCGCAGCCGGTCCGGCACCGACCCGGTCACCTGCCTGTGGTCGATCGACGCGGTGACCGGTGCCGAACGGCTGCTCGTGGACCCGGCGTCGGTGCCCGGGCTGCCGGGCGAGGAGGACCTGCCGGCCGCGGAGCGGGCCCGGCGCGAGCGGGTCCGGGAGCAGGCGGGCGGCGTCGTCGGCTACACCACCGACGCCGCGGTCACCCGCGCCGTGTTCGCACTGTCCGGGCGGCCGTTCACCGTCGCGCTGACCGGGGAGCCGGGCGTGCGGCCGCTCGACGTCGGCGACATCGAGGCCGTGGTGGACCCGCGGATCGACCCGAACGGCGCCCGGGTGGCCTTCGTCGCCGAGGGCGCGCTGCACCTGCACGACCTCACGACCGGCACGACGACGGCTGTGCTCACCCCCGACGGCGACGACGTCTCCTGGGGCCTGCCCGACTTCGCCGCGGCCGAGGAGATGGACCGCCACCGCGGGTTCTGGTGGTCCCCCGACGGCGGCGCGCTGCTCGTCGCCCGGGTCGACGAGTCGCCGGTCGCGCGCTGGCACATCGCCGACCCCGCGCACCCCGACCGCGTCCCGACCACGGTCCGCTACCCCGCCGCCGGCACCCCGAACGCCCGGGTGGGGCTGGTCGTCGTCGCGCTCGACGGCAGCCGCACCCCCGTGACCTGGGACGACGAGACCTACGAGTACCTCGCCACCGCGGGCTGGGACGCACACGGCCCGCTGCTGTCGGTCCAGCCGCGCGACCAGCGGGAGGTCCGCACCCTGGCCGTCGACCCCGCGACCGGGCGGACCACCACGCTGCACTCCCAGACCGACCCGGTCTGGGTGGAGAACGTGCCCGGCGTCCCGGCGCGCACCGCGTCCGGGGCGCTGGTGCGGGCCGAGGACTCCGGCGGGGCGCGCCGGCTCGTCGTCGGCGACGCCTACCTGACCGGCCCGGAGCTGCAGGTGCGCGGGGTCGTCGGCATCGACGGCGAGACCGTCCTGTTCCGCGCCTCGACGGAGCCGACCTCGGTGGCCGTCTGGTCGGTGACCCCGGGGTCCGAGCCGGTCGCGGTGACGCCGACGACCGGGGTGCACGCCGTCGCCGCGGCGGGGGGCACCACCGTGCGCGTGTCCCAGGACCTCGCGACGGCGCCGCACGCCGTGCTCGCCACCGCCGCCGGAGCCGAGCACCCGGTCACCGGGCACGCCGTCGACCCCGGGTTCGACCCGGCCCCGGTGCTGCACTCCCTCGGTGAGCGGGAGCTGCGCACCGCGGTGTTCCTGCCGTCCGGCCACGTGCCCGGCACCCGGCTGCCGGTGCTGCTCGACCCCTACGGCGGCCCGCACTCCCAGCGGGTGCTGCAGGCCCGCAACGCACACCTGACCAGCCGCTGGTTCGCCGAGCAGGGTTTCGCCGTGCTGGTCACCGACGGTCGTGGCTCCCCCGGCCGCGGCCCGGAGTTCGACCGCGCGATCCACGGCGACCTGGCGGGACCGGTGCTGGAGGACCAGATCGCGGCCCTGCACGCGGCCGCGGAGGCCTACCCCGACCTGGACCTGGGGCGGGTCGGGATCCGCGGCTGGTCGTTCGGCGGGTACCTGTCCGCGCTGGCGGTGCTGCGCCGGCCCGACGTCTTCCACGCGGGCATCGCCGGCGCGCCGGTCACCGACTGGACGCTCTACGACACCCACTACACCGAGCGCTACCTCGGGGCGCCGGGCGGCGAGCCGTACCGCCGCTCGTCGATCATCGACGACGCCGCGACCCCGCCGACCGCGGACCGGCCGCACCGCCCGCTGATGGTCGTGCACGGTCTCGCCGACGACAACGTCGTCGCCGCGCACACCCTGCGGCTGTCCTCGGCGCTGCTCGCGGCGGGCCGGGCGCACCAGGTGCTGCCGCTGTCCGGTGTCACCCACATGACGCCGCAGGAGGTCGTCGCCGAGAACCTGCTGCTGCTGCAGGTCGGGTTCCTCCGCGACGCCCTGGTCGCGCGGCCCCGGAGCGCGGACCACTCCGCTCCGGTGTGACTCCGGCCACACAGGGGCGCCGCGGCGGCCTGGTGCACGGCGTCCGGGCCGGGCACGGACGAACGGGCGCCGCGCGGCGGGATCCGTCGCACGACACGCTGACGACGCCGGAACGAACGGTACGACGTGCGCCACCGGCGGCGTGACCGACGGACGGACGGGCGGACGGGGCGCCGGCACGCCGCGGGCGGGGCCCGCGCACCATCCCGCCGCCGGGCGCACATCATTGGGTGAAACACCTGTTTCGGCGACGGGCGACCACAGCACGCACCGGGGAATTCACCGGCCGGTCGTCGGACTGCGCCCCGCTCCGACATCGTCCGGCCGGCGTCGGGGATCGGCGCACCGCACGTCAGAGGCTCCGCCGGGGTCCGGAGCCGGATCGCCGTCACCCCTCCGTTCCGTGGGGGAAATGCGTCGGCACTGCCGAGCAAGATTCATTTCGCTGCCATTCCGGCCCGGCCCGACGACATTCTTTCATTGATCATCCGTCGTATGGTGAACGCCGTTTGCGGGTACCTCTGAGCTGCTGGATGTCCCTCTCGCCGCTATCATTGCGATCGGTTCGCAGCGAGCGGAATGCCGGGGTTGACACTCCTCCCCGGTCGGTGTGAAAGTGATCACCCAGCGGCCCGGGGAAATGAGATCCCGGGGGTGGGGTCACCTGCCCTCCCGAACCGGAACCGCACCCCACGATGACGTGAAGGGAGGTGATCGCCATGGAGCCGACCACCGACTGGGAGGCGCCGGAGTTCGAGGAGATCGGCTGCGCGCCCGAGGTGACGATGTACATCGCCCGTACCGAGGCGTGAGGCGACCCGACGGCCGGGGGCGCGCGAACCGCGGGCCCCCGGCCGTCGACACGGGAGGGGTGCGATGAGGATCCGGGTGCTGGGCGCCGCCGCGGGTGGCGGGTTCCCGCAGTGGAACTGCGGTTGTCCGGGCTGCCGCGCGGTCCGCGACGGCACACGGCCGACGGCCCCGCGCACCCAGTCCTCGATCGCCGTCAGCCCCGACGGGGAGCGCTGGTGGCTGGTCAACGCCTCCCCCGACGTCCGCACCCAGCTCGCCGACTCCCCCGCCCTGCACCCGACCGGCGACCGGACCACGCCGCTGCACGGTGTCCTGCTGACCGACGCCGAGATCGACCACACCCTCGGCCTGGTCCTGCTGCGCGAGGGCCGCGGTGTGCACGTGCACGCCACCGCCGCGACGGAGCGGACCCTGCGCACCGGGACGGGCCTGCTCACCACCCTGGAGCGTTTCTGCCCGGTGACCTGGACCGAGGTGGTCCCGGGAGCGGAGCACGACCTCGGCGGGCTCGTCTACCGGGCGTTCGACGCCCCCACCGCCAAGCACGACCGGTTCGCGCCACCGCCGGCCGGATCGGGCACCGGCACCGACGGCACCGGTCGCGTCGTGGGGTACCGGTTCACCGACCCCGCGACCGGGCGGTTCGCCGTCCATCTTCCGGGCGTGCAGGAGCTGACCCCCGCGGTGCTCGCCGAGATCGACGGGGCCGACCTGCTGCTCGTCGACGGCACCACGTGGTTCGACGACGAGATGGTCCGGCTCGGGCTGGCCGCGAAGACCGCGCACGACATGGGGCACCTGCACGTCGGCGGTCCCGGTGGGAGCCTGGAACGGCTCGGCGGGCTGCGCGTGGGCCGCACGGTGTACGTGCACATCAACAACACCAACCCGATGCTGCTGGACGACTCCGACGAACGCGCCGAGGTGGAGAAGGCCGGCGCGCTCGTGGGGTACGACGGTCTGGAACTGGAGGTCTGAGTGACCGCATCCGACGCACTCGTCGAGCGGCTGCGGGCGCACGCCGCGAGCTATCACAGCGCCCACCCGTTCCATGTCCGCATGAACGACGGGACCCTGACCCCCGACCAGATCCGCGGTTGGGTGGCGAACCGGTTCGCCTACCAGGAGGCGATCCCGGTCAAGGACGCCGCGATCCTGTCGAACTGCCCGGACGTCGCGGTCCGGCGGCGCTGGATCAGGCGGATCACCGACCACGACGGGACGGCCGAGGACGGGCCCGAGAGCGGCGGCATCGAGGCCTGGCTGCAGCTGGGTGAGGCCTGCGGGCTGACCCGGTCGGAGATCACCGACCACCGCCACGTGCAGCCCGGCGTGCGCTTCGCCGTCGACGCCTACATCACCTTCGCCCGGACGAAGCCGTGGGTCGAGGCGGTCGCCTCGTCGCTGACCGAGCTGTTCGCGCCCGACCTGATGGCCGAGCGGCTGGCCGCGTTCGAGAAGTACTACACCTGGATCGACCCGGCCGGGCTGCAGTACTTCCGCGACCGGCTGTTCCAGGCGCCCCGCGACTCCGAGCACGCGCTCGAGGTCGTGCTGGCGCACTGCCACACCCCGCAGGAGCAGGACGCCGCGGAGGCCGCCCTGTCGTTCAAGTGCGACGTCCTGTGGGCGGTCATGGATGCGATCGATCATGCCTACGCGTGACAGCGCGACCGGCGCCGCGAAGGTCCCCCCGCAGCGGCGCGGCGACGGCACGGGCCGGCTGCCCGTGGTCACCGGGGAGTCCCGGCCCCGGCTGGGCCGGCACGTGCGGATGCGGCCGGACCGCCCGACCGGCGGCTGGGTGCTGCTCGGGCCGGAGACCGTCGTCGTGCTGAACCGGACGGGGCACGCCGTGCTGCGGCTGTGCGACGGGCAGCGCACCGTCGACGACCTCGTCGCCGCGCTGGTCGAGGACTTCGACGAGACCGACGCGCTGACCGTGGGCGATCAGGTCCGCGATTACCTCGGCCGGCTCGCGGCGCGCAACCTGGTGGCCCTCGGATGACCGCCGCCGCCCCCCGCCCGTTCGGGCTGCTCGCCGAGCTGACCTACCGCTGCCCGCTGGCGTGCGCGTACTGCTCGAACCCCATCGAGCTCGCCCGCTACGACGACGAGATGACGACCACCGAGTGGCAGCGCGTCTTCACCGAGGCCGCCGCGATGGGTGTGCTGCAGTGCCATCTGTCCGGCGGCGAGCCGCTGCTGCGACGTGACCTGCCCGAGCTGGTCCGCACCGCGTCCGAGCTGGGCATGTACACGAACCTGGTCACCAGCGCCATGGGTCTGTCCCGGCCGCGCGCGATCGAGCTGCGCGAGGCGGGCCTGGACCACGTGCAGGTCAGCGTGCAGGCCGACGAGCCCGCCACCTCCGACCGCATCGCCGGGATCCGCTCCTTCGACCGGAAGCTCGAGGCCTGCCGGCTGGTGCGCGAGCTGGGCTGGCCGCTGACCGTGAACGTCGTGCTGCACCGGCAGAACATCGACCGGATCGCCGAGATCGTCGACCTGGTCGAGCGGCTCGGCGCGGACCGGGTGGAGCTGGCCAACACCCAGTACTACGGCTGGGCGTGGCGCAACCGTTCGGCGCTGCTGCCGACGCGCGACCAGCTCGACCGGGCCGAGGAGGTCGTCACCGCGGCCCGCGCCCGGCTCGCGGGCCGGATGGAGGTCGTGCACGTCCTGCCCGACTACTACTCGGCGTACCCCAAGCCGTGCATGGGCGGATGGGCGCAGCGGCAGCTGACCGTCGCCCCGGACGGCGACGCGCTGCCCTGTCCGGCCGCGCAGACCCTGCCCCTGCCGCGGGCCTCGGTGCGCGATGCCGGCCTGGCCGAGATCTGGTCGTCCGCACCGCTGTTCACCGCCTACCGCGGCGAGGACTGGATGCAGGATCCGTGCCGCACCTGCGACCGGCGGGAGGTGGACCTCGGCGGCTGCCGCTGCCAGGCGTTCCAGCTCACCGGCGACGCCGCGGCCACCGACCCGGTCTGCCACCTGTCACCGCAGCACGACCTCGTGACCGACGCGGTCGCCCGGGCGAACGGGCCGGAACCGGTGGACGTCGAGCTCGTCCCCCGGCCCCACCGCTGACCACGGAGCGTCCACCACCGTGGACGGCCGATCCGGACCGGCCGCGTCAGCGCAGGTGCCGGACGTCCCAGAACCGGTGGTCCGGGGCGTCGTCGCCGGTGTCCTCGCAGACGGGTGCCGGCTCCGCGAGCAACCGGTGCAGGTAGTCGGCCACCCCCGTCGCGACACGGCGGCGCTCGTCCTCGTCCGGCCCCGCGACGACGACCTGCCCGCGCACGCCGCCCGGCTCCGGCACCGTGTCGACGACCAGGGCGTTGCCGCCGCCGTCGACCGCCAGCGGCCACCAGCCCGGATCCCAGTAGCGGGCACGCACCGGGTCACCCTCCCGCACGGTGATGTGGTCGTCGTCCCCGTCCTCGATGACGTCGAGCCACCCGCGGTACTGCACGACGGCCTCGTCGAGCGGGACGAAGCGGTAGGTCGCGGGGAAGATGCTCGTCGCTACCTCGGGCCGGGGTCCGGGGGCCCGTGGGTGGTCGTTCAGCTGACCGTCGGCGAGCAGGTAGAGCGCGGCCAGGTCGGCGGGGAACGGCGCTCCGAACACGGCCTCCGCGGCCCGGACCTCCTCCGCCGAGGCCGGCGGGCGGACGTTGGCGGTGGCCGGGAACCCGGCCTCGTCGAGCGCGCGCAGCCAGGCGGTCCACACCTCGGCGAGCCCGGCGGACGACGGGGAGGAGTCGCTCATGGAGGCAGCCTCGCACGGCGAGGCGGGCCCCGGGCGCGGACGGTGGAACCCTCTGGCAAGGTCGTGGCGCACCACAAGCCTCCTCCCCGTCCGGCCGGAGGAGCACGTCTCCCAGGAGGTCTCCCGTGACCGCACCGCAGAAGCCCGCTGTCGAGATCGTCGACGGCCCGCTGCCCACCGAGCTCATGACCCAGGACCTGGCCGTCGGCGACGGCCCCGAGGCCAAGCCCGGGGACACCGTCGCCGTGCACTACGTCGGCGTCTCGCAGTCCACCGGCCGCGAGTTCGACAACTCCTACGACCGCGGCCAGCCGCTGCAGTTCGGCCTCGGCGCCGGCCAGGTCATCTCCGGCTGGGACAACGGCGTCGCCGGGATGAAGGTCGGCGGCCGCCGCCGGCTCGTGATCCCGCCGCACCTGGGCTACGGGGCCCAGGGTGCGGGCGGCGTCATCGCCCCGAACGAGACCCTGATCTTCGTCTGCGACCTGGTGGGCGTGCGCTGACCGCGCTCCTGCTGATCTCCGACACCCACCACCCGAGCCGCGGGGCGGCCCACGCCGGTGGGCTCCCCGGGCCGGTGTGGGAGGCCGTCGACGCCGCCGACGTCGTCGTGCACGCCGGTGACTGGTGCTCGGTGGAGCTGCTCGACCGGGTCGAAGGCCGCGCGGCCCGGCTGCTCGCCTGCTGGGGCAACAACGACGGCGACGCGCTGCGCGCCCGGCTGCCCGAGACGGCGCGGGCGACCCTCGACGGGGTCCGGGTCGCCGTCACCCACGAGACGGGCCCGAAGCAGGGCCGCGAACGCCGGGCGCTCGCCGCGCACCCCGAGACCGACCTGCTGGTGTTCGGGCACTCCCACATCCCGTGGGACTCCACGGCCGACGGGCTGCGCCTGCTCAACCCGGGGTCACCGACCGACCGGCGCCGGATGCCGGCCCACACCTGGATGACGCTGACCCTGCACGACGGCCGCATCGACGACGTCGTGCTGCACCACCTGTAGCGCCTCCTCAGTCGTCGTCATCGTCGTCGGGCTGCTGCTGCCCCGGCGCCGGGTCCTGCTGCGCCGGGACGGCCGGGGGCTGCCGGTCGTCGTCGTCCATCCGCGTGACCGCCGGCGGGCCGCCCGCGTCGTCGTCATCGTCGTCGCGGGCGCCCTCGCCCGTGCCGAACACGAGGACCAGGCCGATCACGGCGGCCACGACCACGAGCGCCGCGGACATCCGGTTCTTGGTGAGCATCGTCCCTCCCTACGGGTGCTCAGTCGTCGACGGGGACGCCGCCGAAGACGGTGAGGCTGATGACGAAGTAGGCGATGTAGAGCGCGAGCAGCACCACGCCGTGCCAGCGGCGGATCCGCCCGGTTCCGAGGAACACCGCGGAGAGCACGGTGAGCGCGAGCAGCACGGGCAGGTGCCAGACCAGGGCCGTCGGGTCGACCACGATCGCCCCGCCGACCAGCAGGATCACCCCGAGCTTGCCGGTCACCGAGAACACGACGCTGCCCAGGACGTTGGCGACGGCGATCTCCGGCGCGCCGCGGCGGGCGGGCTCGACGGTGATCAGGAGGTCCTCCAGCGACAGGGCCAGGGTCGCGATCGTGACCCCGAAGACCGTGCCGCTGATCGCCCAGGTCTCGAGGATGCCCTCGGTGCCCTGCCCGGCGATCAGCGCGCCGACGACGAGCCCGATCAGCGCGATCACGGCGAACAGGATCGTCCGGCCGGGCGGCTGTGCGCGCGCGGCGAGGAAGCCGTCGTCGACGCGCAGGTCCTCGGGCAGCCGGAAGCCGGGCGGTCCGGTGGCCGCGTCGGCCCGGGGCGGACCACCAGGCCCACCCGACCCGGCCGACGCCGTCGCGGTCCCGCCCGCGCCGACACCGGCCTTCTCCAGCTGCTCGTAGACCTCAGCGTTGCGCCAGACGGGCCGCCGGGCCGAGTACTCGCGGTAGGCGATCCAGCCGACGAAGGCGACGAACAACAGGATCAGCACGACGCCGGTGCCGGCGGTGAGCAGCCCGCCGAGCGCGAGCAGGAACATCACCACCGGAGCGGCGACGTAGAGCGCGAGGTAGTCGCGCGGGACCTCGACGCGGGTCGGCGCGATGATCGCGGCGAGCGCCAGCACGACGCCGGTCAGCGCGATCGTGGTGCCGATGACGGCGCCGAGCGCGACGTCGCTGAGGTCCTCCATGTTGAGCACGACGCCGAACGCGAGATCGTCGAACTCGATCCCGGTGAAGACGACGGCGATCAGGAACAGCGAGATCGCCCACCGGCTCGCCACCCCGACCAGATAGCCGATGAGCTTCTCCGCGCTGTAGACCAGCACGGCGACACCCAGAACGAATTCGATCACCGGGATCATGCATCAGCCCCTCGCTACGATGCCAGGATCAACTGATCGTGAACGGGATCACCTGCCGATGCAACACTTGACACGGCAGACGCCATCGTCTCCGCAGGTCACAGGCACGGCGCGCCGAGCAGCGCCGGACACGGGTCCGCCCCGGTGTCCGATGGGGAACCGGACGCCGGGGCGGAGGACTGCCCGCCGGGGAGCGTGGGTCTCAGTCGCGCGGGGGCGCGCTCACCCGGTGGTCGGCCTGCTCGTCCTGGGCCTCGATCCGCGCGGCCTCCTCCTTGGTGCGGGCCAGCGGCGGCGCGGTGATCCCGCTGCCCTGCTCGGCCAGCTCGGGCTTCATCCGGACCGCGACGAGGCTGGCGACCGTGGTGACCGCGAGGACGCCGACGATGACGCCGAGCGAGAGTCCGATCCCGACCTCGGGGACAGGCACCGGCTGCCCGCCGTTGATGAAGGGCAGCTCGTTCTCGTGCAGGGCGTGCAGGGCGAGCTTGACGCCGATGAAGGCGAGCAGCACCGCGAGGCCGTAGGACAGGAAGACGAGCTTGTTGAGCAGCCCGCCGAGCAGGAAGTAGAGCTGGCGCAGCCCCATCAGCGCGAACGCGTTCGCGGTGAAGACGAGGTAGGGCTCCTGGGTGAGGCCGAAGATCGCCGGGATCGAGTCCAGGGCGAACATGATGTCGGTGACGCCGATGGCGATCATCACGATCAGCATCGGGGTCAGCCAGCGCTTGCCGTCGATCTTCACGGTGGTCTTGGCGCCGTGGTAGTCGTCGGTGACCGGGAAGGCCTTGCGGACCCACTGCAGGACCCGGCCCTCCTTCCACTCCTCGTCGTCGCCGCCGGCAGCCTGCTTGACCAGCGAGACGGCGGTGTAGACGAGGAACGCGGCGAAGAGGAAGAACACCCAGCTGAAGCGGTCGATGACCGCCGCGCCCGCGGCGATGAAGATGCTCCGCATGATCAGCGCGATCACGATGCCGACCAGCAGCACCCGGTGCTGGTGGAGGACCGGCACCTTGAACGCGGACATGATGATGAGGAAGACGAACAGGTTGTCGACCGACAACGAGTACTCGGTCAGGTAGCCGGCGAAGAACTCGCCGGCGTAGGTGCCGCCGGAGAAGAACCAGACCCCGCAGCCGAACGCGACGGCCAGCACCACGTAGAAGACGACCCAGCGGGTGACCTCACCCAGGGTCACGGCGTGCGGCTTGTGGTCGTTGAGCCACAGGTCCGCGCCGATCACCAGCACGAATCCGATGATGGTGACCAGCCAGACCCACAGGGGCACGTTCACGAAGTTCCTCCAGACCAGGGCAGCATCAGACAGCCCGAGGTCTCTCCCGCCACGGCAGCCCGTTCCTGCGGCTGCCGGGTGTGGCCGGTGGTGCCGGGTCCGCTCGCGAACCACGCTCGCGACGACACCGTGCTGACGACACCACCGCGGTAGGGATACTCCCCTGCGGTAGGTGAAGTGTCCTCCCTGGTCCGTTGCATGGCGAGTCGGGGTGACCCAGGGCACCCGGTCGGGGCCGGAAGTCGTCCTGTGTGTCCGGTTCAGCGGCGCGCGCGACGGCTGAGCCGGACCATGTCGATCTCCTCGCCGAGGTCGGTGATCGCGTGCACGACGAGACGGGAGTCGGTGCCGCCGGAACCGGGGGCCACCGCGCAGCGCAGGTAGGCGTAGCCGAGGTAGCGGGTCCGCGACCAGGTGACGGTCTCGGCCTGCTTCTGGTCGTCGGGGCCGGCCAGGAAGCTCGTGACCGGCGCCTGCTCGGTCTCGTGGCCGCGGACGCTGTCGGTCTCGCCGGGCTGCCAGCGGTAGCGGGGCCGTCCGCCGGAGCCGACGCAGACATAGGTGGTGCCGTCGGTCTCCGGGTGGACGGTGGAGCGGTCCGGGGCCGGGCGGGTGGGGCGGCCGTCGCGGATGGGGTCGGTGCGCTCGTACTGGTGGTTGTGGCCCTGCACGCACAGGTCGACCCGGTAGCGGTCGCACAGCGGCGCCAGCGCCCGTCGCACCCCGGCGTCGGAGGCGTGCGAGCCCGAGGTGGCGAACGCGCAGTGGTGGAAGAACAGCACGATCCACTCGATGTCCGGGTCGGCGCGCCAGCCGGCCAGGGTCCGCTCCAGCCAGGTCAGCTGGGTCCCGCCGGAGTAGCCGGCGTTGGTCGGGATCTCGGTGGAGAGGTCGTTGGCGTCCACGCTGACGACCCCGACGGTGCCGTGGGTGAACGCGTACACCGAGGGGCAGCCGCGGGGGCCGGTCCCGGGCAGCGCGAGCCGGGCGGCGTGACCGGCGTAGCCGTGCGCGGGGCCGTCGGCCCGGTTCAGGTCGTAGAGCGCCTCCATGTCGTGGTTGCCGGTGGCGAACATCCACGGGGTCGACGCGGCCGAGCGTTCGATCGCGGCGAAGTAGGTGCTCCAGACGGTGGGGTCGAAGCTGTCGTGGGCCTCGTCGTCCTGCCGGGCGCCGTTGCGGACGGGCCTGCCGGCGCCGGAGGGGTCGGCGTAGCAGATGTCGCCGGCGAGCAGGTGGAACGCGGGTGCCTCCGCGGCGACGAGCGCGGTCAGCGCCTCCGCGGGCGCCGGGCTGCGGTGGCTGTCGTCGGGCTTGTAGTGGTTCGGCTCCCCACCGGTGCTCACGCCCTGGTCGGCGAAGGCGGTGAAGGTGAACCGGTGCCGGGTGCCGCGGGGTGCGGCCGTCCGGAAGGTGCTGGTGGCGGTGGTCGTCGTCGTTCCGCCGGAACCCTCGATGCGGAACCGGTAGACGTAGCGGCTGCCGGGGGCGAGGCCGTCGGCGCGGGCGTGGGCGAACCACTGGCGGGTGCCGCGGATGCTGCCGTCGACCTGCGGGACGAGGCTCTCCAGGGGGCGGACCTGCACCGGGAGGGTGAGCCCGAACCCGGAGTCGGTGCCGACGTCGACGACCATCCGGCCGGGCGGCGGGGCCGCGGTCAGCTCCCCGGAGAACGACATCGAGCGGGCCGGGTCGGGCCCGTAGGCCAGGTGCCGTCCGACGACGGTGACCGGCGCGGGTGCGGCGGCCGCGGCCACCCCGCGCGCCCAGGGCGACCCGGACGCCGCGAGCGTCGCCAGGACTCCGGCGCCGCCGCGC
>NZ_WWFY01000839.1:0-18617 GCF_009864975.1 Pseudonocardia sp. SID8383 | reverse complement strand
GGGCCTGGCGGCTCGCCGCGTCCGACACCGCCGTCGTCGCGCAGGGGCATGCAGCCGCGCTGCCCGGGCGGGACGCCGCCGTCGTGCGCGCCGAGCGGCCGGACGGCTGGCTGCCCGGGTTCCTCGACGCGATCGAGTGGGCCTGGCTCGACGGGGGCAGCCTCGGCGACGAGGGCCCGGGGCGCGGCTGGATCCGGATGCGGGTCCCGCTCGTCGAGGGTGAGGATCCGAGCCCGGCGCAGCGGCTGATGGTCGCCGCGGACTGTGCGAACGGGCTCGCCGCACCGCTGGACGTGACGCGCTGGCTGTTCGTCAACACCGAGCTGACGGTGCACCTGCACCGGGCCCCGGCCGGCGAGTGGATCGGCGTCGACGCCGCGACCGTCGTCGGGCCGGACGGGCTGGGCACCTGCTCGGCCACCCTGTTCGACGACGACGGGCACACCGGCCGGATCGCCCAGGCCCTGACCGTCCGGGCCCGCTAGCCGTACGGCCGCCGGCACCGCCCCGGCCGCACGACGGCGGCCCGCCACCGGAGTCACCGGGGCGGGCCGCCGTGGGGGGAACGGACGTCGGACGGGGTGGGCTCAGTGGCCGTTGACCGTCATCGCGCGGCAGGACCGGATCTCCGAGGTGAGGATCGCGGTGGCGCCGATGTCGGCGAGCTTGTCCATCACGCGGTTCGTGTCCTTGGTGCGCACCATCGTGCGGACCGCGACCCAGCCCTTCTTCGACAGCGGCGAGACCGTCGGCGCCTGCAGGCCCGGTGCGACCTTCTCCACGGCCTCCAGCAGCCCCTCCGGGCAGTCGAAGTCCATCATCAGGTACTCGCGGGCCACGACGACGCCCTGCAGCCGGTCGGCGAAGACCTTCTTCAGGCGGGTGGTCTCGGCGTCCTCGGCGCGGTCGTGCCGCTTCTCCCGCTCGATGAGCGTGGCCTGCGAGGTGGCGATGGCCTCGCCGATGATCTGCAGACCGTGCTGGCGCAACGTGCGCCCGGAGGACACGACGTCGGCGATCGCGTCGGCCAGACCCAGCTGGATGGAGATCTCCACCGCGCCGTCGAGCTTCACGATCTCCGCGCCGATCCGCTTGCCGGAGAGGTACGAGCGGACCAGACGGGGGTAGGACGTCGCGATCTTGCGGCCGTCGAGGTCCTCGATCTTCCAGTCGGCGTCGGCCGGGGCCGCGAAGTGGAACCGCGACTTGCCGAAGCCGAGCGGGATGATCTCCTGGGTCTGGCTGCCCGACTCCTCCATGAGGTCGAAGCCGGTGACGCCCAGATGCAGGTCACCCTTGCCGACGTAGGTCGCGATGTCCTTCGGCCGCAGGTAGAAGAACTCGATCTCGTTCTCGTCGTCGACCACGCTGAGGTCGCGCGAGTCGGTCCGCTGGCGGTACCCCGCCTCGCGCATCATCGTCGCGGCGGGCTCGGCCAGGGTGCCCTTGTTCGGCAGTGCCACGCGGAGCATTTCCGCTCTCCTGACGGTCGTCGTCGGTGGTGGTGTCGGTGGGTCGGGTCGACCTACAGATGCTTGTACACGTCCTCGAGGGTGAGCCCCCGCTGGAGCATGATCACCTGCAGCCGGTACAGCAGCTGCGAGATCTCCTCGGCCAGCTCGTCGTCGCCCTGGTACTCGGCGGCGATCCAGACCTCACCGGCCTCCTCGAGCACCTTCTTGCCCTGGGCGTGCACCCCGGCGTCCAGCGCGGCGACGGTCCCCGAACCGGCCGGCCGCTCCTGGGCCTTGGCCTGCAGCTCGGCGAACAAGTCGTCGAATGTCTTCACGGGTACCAGTGTGAACGGTGACCCACGCCGCACGCCGGGCGCATCCGGGGCGGTAAGCCGTGTGGGCAACGGACCGCGCCGGATGGTTCACCCGGAGTGAGCAAGACCAGGTCGGGGTGCCGCTCGTCGCCGCGAACGGCCCGCTCACACCGGCCCTTGGGCCGTTCAGCGGGCCCGGACCTCCGCGAGGACCGCCCCGAGCTCGGCCGGCCCGATCCCGGCGAGGGTCTCGCGCAGCACCCGGCGCGGACCGGCGGGCACCTCGAGCTCACAGGGCACCACCAGCACCGCGCAGCCGGCCCGCTCGGCCGACAGCGCACCCGTCGGCGAGTCCTCCACCGCGACGCAGTCGCGCGGTTCGACCCCGAGCAGCTCGGCGCCGCGCCGATAGGGCTCGGGCTGCGGCTTGGGCTCGCGCACCTCGTCGCCGGGCACGACGGCGGCGAAGTGCTCCCGGCCCAGGGTCCCCAGCGCCCGCTCCACCAGCACCCGGATGGTGTTGGTGACGAGCGCGGTCGGGATGCCCGCCTCGCGCAGGGCGCCGAGCAGCTCCCGGGCACCGGGCCGCCACGGCACGCCGTGGGAGAACAGCTCCCCGGCGCGGTCGTAGAGCCACTCGCCGGTCTCGCGGTACTCGTCGGCGGGGATCGTGCCGGGGTCGCGCCCGGCCTCCCGGAAGCAGATCCGCAGCGACGAGTCGAGCGAGCCGCCGACGGACTCCAGCCGGGCCTCGAGGCTCAGCTCCGGGGCGCCGAGGTGCTTCATGAGGTCGTTGAGGGCGACCTCCCACACCTTCTCCGAGTCGATCAGCGTGCCGTCCATGTCCAGCAGCACGCCCGCGGGCCGGGTCGTCGTCGGCTCAGGCATCGGGGGTGTACCCCAGGTTCGGGCGCAGCCACTTCTCGACGACGGCGACGTCCACGCCGAGCCGGCCGGCGTAGTCGGCGACCTGGTCGGACCCGATCCGGCCGACGGTGAAGTACCGCGACTCCGGGTGGGCGAACATCATGCCGCTGACCGCGGCCGCCGGGGTCATGGCGAAGGACTCGGTGAGCCCCACGCCGGTCTCCTCGGCGCCCAGCAGGTCGAACAGCGGCCGCTTGAGCGTGTGGTCCGGGCAGGCCGGGTAGCCGAACGCGGGACGGATGCCCCGGAACCGCTCGGCGTGCAGGTCCTCGACGGCCTGGTTCGCGTCGGGCTCGAACCACTCGCGGCGGGCCTGCCGGTGGGCGTACTCGGCGAAGGCCTCGGCGAGCCGGTCGGCCAGCGCCTTCACCATGATCGCCTTGTAGTCGTCGAGCGCGGTCTCGAACTCGGCGGCCATGTCCTCGGCGCCGTGGATGGACACCGCGAACGCGCCGAGGTGGTCCCCGTCGGGCGCCACGTAGTCGGCGAGGCTGCGGTTGGCCCGCCCCTTCGGCTTGACGGTCTGCTGGCGCAGCATCGGCAGCCGCACGTCACCGCCGTCGGGGGAGATCACGATGTCCTCGCCCTCGGCGCGGGCCGGCCAGAAGCCGTAGACGCCGCGGGCGGTGAACCGGTCCTCGGCGATGATCTGGTCGAGCAGCGCGTTGGCGTCGTCGTAGAGCTCCTTGGCGACGGGCGAGTTCAGGATCTGCGGGAACTTGCCCTTCAGCTCCCAGGCCAGGAACAGGAACTGCCAGTCGATCAGCTCGCGGAGTTCGGCGATCGTGGGCTCGCACGGGCGGACCCCGGTGAACTCGGGGACGGGCAGCTCACCGAAGTCGATGCTCTCGCGGTTGGCGACGGCGTCGGCGAAGGGCAGCAGCGGCTTGGCCTGCCGGCCCTCGTGCTGCTCGCGCAGCCGCTGCTGGTCGGCGTCGTTGCGCCGGGACAGGACCTCGGCGCGGTCGTCGTCGAGCAGGTCCGACACGACCCCGACGACCCGGGAGGCGTCCAGGACGTGCAGGACGTCGCCCTGGTACTGCTGGGCGATCTTCACCGCGGTGTGCTGGCGGGAGGTCGTGGCCCCGCCGATGAGCAGCGGCAGCTTCAGGCCGCGCCGCTCCATCTCGGTGGCCACGCTCACCATCTCGTCGAGCGAGGGGGTGATCAGGCCGGACAACCCGACGACGTCGGCGCCCTCGGCGACGGCGGTGTCGAGGATGGTCTGCGCGGGCACCATCACGCCGAGGTCGATGACCTCGTAGCTGTTGCAGCCCAGCACGACCCCGACGATGTTCTTGCCGATGTCGTGCACGTCGCCCTTGACCGTGGCCATGACGACCTTGCCGTGCCCGCGGGCGTCGATCTCGCCGCGGGCCTTGGCCTCCTCCTTCTCCTTCTCCATGAAGGGCTCGAGGTAGGCGACGGCGCGCTTCATGACGCGGGCGGACTTCACGACCTGGGGCAGGAACATCTTGCCGTCGCCGAACAGGTCGCCGACGACCTTCATGCCGTCCATCAGCGGGCCCTCGATGACGTCGAGCGGCCGCGTGGCCTGCGCGCGGGCCTCCTCGGTGTCGGCCTCGACGAAGTCGACGATGCCGTGCACGAGCGCGTGCGACAGGCGGGCGCGGACGTCGGCCTCCCGCCAGGACAGGTCGACCTTGCGCTGGGTGCCCTCGCCCTTGAACCGGTCGGCGTTCTCCACGAGCCGGTCGGTGGCGTCGGGGCGGCGGTTGAACAGGACGTCCTCGACCATCTCGAGCAGGTCGGCCGGGATGTCCTGGTAGACCGCGAGCTGGCCGGCGTTGACGATCCCCATGTCCAGGCCGGCCTTGATGGCGTGGAACAGGAAGGCCGAGTCCATGGCCTCGCGGACGACGTTGTTGCCGCGGAAGGCGAAGGACAGGTTCGAGACACCACCGGAGATGTGGGCGCCGGGGCAGCGCTCCTTGATCCGCGGGCAGGCCTCGATGAAGTCCTTCGCGTAGTCGTTGTGCTCCTCCATGCCGGTGGCGATGGCGAGGATGTTCGGGTCGAAGATGATGTCGTGCGGGTCGAGCCCGGCCTTCTCGACGAGCAGGTCGTAGGCGCGGCCGCAGATCTCGACCTTGCGGTCGGCGGTGTCGGCCTGGCCGGTCTCGTCGAAGGCCATGACCACCACGCCCGCGCCGTAGGCCTTGACCTTGCGGGCCTGCTCCAGGAAGGGCTCCTCGCCCTCCTTGAGGCTGATCGAGTTGACGACGCCCTTGCCCTGCACGCACTGCAGGCCCGCCTCGATCACCGACCACCGCGAGCTGTCGATCATGATCGGCAGTCGGGCGACCTCGGGCTCGGTGGCCAGCAGGTTGAGGAAGGTGCGCATCTCGTCGGCGGACTCGAGCAGGTCGGCGTCCATGTTGACGTCGAGCATGTTCGCGCCGCCGCGGACCATGTCCAGCGCGACGTCGAGCGCGCCGTTGTAGTCCTTCGACTCGATGAGCCTGCGGAACCGCTTGGAGCCGGTGACGTTGGTCCGCTCACCGATCATCACGAACCCGGTGTCGGGGCCGATCTCGAAGCGCTCCAGGCCGGAGAAGCGGGTGCGCTGCGGGGCCTCGGTCGGCACCCGCGGCGGCAGCCCCTTGACCCGGTCGGCGATGTGGCGGATGTGCTCCGGCCCGGTGCCGCAGCAGCCGCCGACGATGTTCACCAGCCCGGACTCGGCGAACTCCTTGAGGAAGTCCGCGGTCTGCTCGGGGGTCTCGTCGTAGCCGCCGAAGGCGTTCGGCAGGCCCGCGTTGGGGTAGGTCGCGACGAACGCGTCGCTGATCTCGGCGAGCGCGACGGCGTGCGGGCGCATCTCGTCGGCGCCCAGCGCGCAGTTCAGCCCGACGACGAGCGGCGCGGCGTGGCGCACGGAGGTCCAGAACGCGTCGACGGTCTGCCCGGACAGGGTGCGCCCGGAGCGGTCGACGATGGTCACCGAGATCCACACCGGAAGGTGCGGGGCGACGTCGTGCGCGGCCTGCAACGCGGCTTTCGAGTTCAACGTGTCGAAGATGGTCTCGATCAGCAGGACGTCGACGCCGCCGGAGTCCAGCGCGGCGATCTGCTGGGCGTAGGAGTCGTAGACCTGCTCGTAGGACACCGCACGGTAGGCGGGGTCGTCGACCTTCGGCGACAGCGACAGCGTGACGTTCAGCGGACCGATGGAGCCGGCCACCCACTTGGGCTCGCCGGTGGCCTTCTCGGCCTCGTCGGCGGCCTCGCGGGCCAGCCGCGCCGCGGCCACGTTCATCTCGTCGACCTTCGACTCCAGGCCGTAGTCCGCCTGGCCGATCGTGGTCGCGGTGAAGGTGTTGGTCGTCGTCAGGTCGGCGCCCGCGTCGAAGTAGTTGCGGTGCGCCTGGAGGATCAGGTCCGGACGGGTGAGGTTGAGCAGGTCCGGGTCGCCGTTGGTGTCCTTGGGGTGGCCGTGCAGCCAGTCCGCGGAGTAGTCCTCCGGGGTCAGGCCGAGGCCCTGGATGACGGTGCCCCACGCCCCGTCGATGACGCCGATGCGCCGACCCAGCAGCTCCGTCAGCTGCTCGGTCCGCCGGGCCGCTCGATCGACCCGTTCGGGGTCGATCGGGCGGGTCGTGCTGTGGTCGTCCGAAGAGATGCCCACCGAGTGATCCGCTCCCGTCGTAGCTGACACGATCAACCACGGTACCTGGTGACGGGGAGGGAACCCGGCCGTGCGCCCGCGGGGTCGTAGGCTGGGGCGATGACCGACCGAGAGCCGAGCACCACGGGCGGCGACAGCACTCCGCACCTGGTCGACCCGGTCCTCATCGCGGCGTTCGAGGGCTGGAACGACGCCGGTGAGGCCGCGAGCACCGCGCTGGAGCACCTCGAGCTCAGCTGGGACGCGAAGCCTCTGACCTCGATCGATCCCGAGGAATACTACGACTTCCAGGTCACGCGCCCGCACGTCAAGCTCTCCGACGGCGTCACCCGGCGGATCGAGTGGCAGACCACGCGGCTGTCGTGGGCGACGCTGCCGGGCACCGACCGGCATGTCGTCCTGGTGAACGGGATCGAGCCGAACCTGCGCTGGAAGACGTTCTGCGCGGAACTGGTGGGCCACGCGGAGCGTCTCGGCGTGACGAAGGTCATCACATTGGGAGCCCTGCTCACCGAGGTCCCGCACACCCGACCGACGCCGGTGAACGGCACCTCCTGGGACGCGGAGTCGCAGAAGGCGATGGGCACCGAGCCGTCGAACTACGAGGGCCCGACCGGGATCGTCGCGGTCTTCCAGCAGGCCTGCGTGCAGGCCGGCATCCCGGCCGTCTCCTACTGGGCCGAGGTGCCGCACTACGTCTCGCAGGCCCAGGTCCCGAAGGCCGCGGTCGCGCTGCTGCACCGGATCGAGGAGTCCCTCGACGTCGAGGTGCCGCTCGGCGTCCTGCCGGAGAAGGCCGAGGAGTGGGAGCGGACCGTGTCGGAGATGGCCGACGCCGACGACGAGGTCCGCGAGTACGTGCGCCAGCTGGAGGAGCAGGCCTCGGAGTCCGACGACGAGGAGGCCCGCACCGAGCTGCGCGAGACCTCCGGGGACTCCATCGCGGCGGACTTCGAGCGCTACCTGCGCCGCCGCGGCCCCAACTCCTGACGGGCCGCGGCTCGTGGTGGCGCTGCGCCGGGCGGCGCTGTACCTGGGCGCCTTCCTCGGGCCCTTCGGCGGTGGCCTGACCGCGGCGATGCTGCCGGAGCTGGGCGCCGACTTCGGCGTCCCGACGGCGACGGCGTCGGTGTCGATCACCGCGTACCTGCTGCCGTTCGCCGGGGTCATGCTCGTCTCGGGCACCCTCGGAGACCGCTGGGGACGGGGGCGCACCGTCGTCGCCGGGTACGCGCTCTACGTCGTCGCCTCGCTGGCCTGCGTGCTGGCGGTGTCCTGGCCGGTCTTCCTGGCCGGGCGGGCGCTGCAGGGTGTCGCGAACGCGTTCACCACCCCGGTTCTGCTGGCGGCGCTGGCCGCCGCGGTGGAGCCGGACCGGCTCGGCCGGGCGCTGGGCTGGTTCGGGTCGCTGCAGGCGGCCGGGCAGACCTCGGCGCCGCTGGTGGGCGGGCTGGGCGCCGAGGTGGACTGGCGGCTGGCGTTCGGCGGAGCCGCCGCCGTGGCTCTGCTGCTCGCCGTCGTGGGCATCCCGTCCGGCGAGTCCCGGGGGCACGCCGGGGAACGCCCCCGGCTGCGGTCGGCCTGGACCGGGCCGGTGCTGCGGCTGGGGCTCGTCGCCGGGCTGGGCTGGGGCTGCCTCGCCGGGCTCAACTTCCTGCTCGCGCTGCGGCTGGAGGAGTTCTTCGGGCTCGGTGCCGGGCCGCGTGGGCTGGTGCTGACCGCGCTCGGCATCGCCGGGATCCTCACCGCTCGGCTGATCGGTGGCGCGGTGGACCGGGTCGGGCCGCGGCGCTGCGTCCTGACCGGCGCGATCGGCGGCGGGGTGCTGGTCGCCCTGATCGGCGCCGTGCCGGTGCTGGGCGTCGTCGTGGCGCTCTGGGCACTGGGCGGGATCTGCAGCCAGCTGATCCTCGTCGGGGTGAACGCCCTGGTCCTGGGGTCGGGCAGACCGAACAGCGGCGGCGCGGTGTCGGTGGTGCAGGCGGTGCGCTTCGCCGGGACCGCGGCGTCGCCGGTGGTGGTCACGCCGGTCTACCACGCAGATCCGCTGGCGGGATTCCTCGTGCCGGCGGCGCTGCTCGCCGCGGGGGTGCCGACGGTGCTCACCGGGGTCCGCACCCGGCGCCGCCCGGACGGATCCGGGCCCCCGGAACCGTCCTGACCCGGCCCGGGACGCACCGATCGTCCCGACGGGCCGGGACGGATCGACCCTCCCGGCCGGGACCCGGGTGTGGCGCACCGGGTCGACGCCGCGGACCGGGCACGCGCGGCGGGTCTCGGTCCCTGACCGGGCGAGCCGGTCAGTGCCGCGCGGCGTGCGCCCGCAGGTCGTCGAGGTCGACCCACTCGAGGGTGCGGGCGTGCGTCGCCTCGAGCACCACCGGCGGTGCGGCGCCCTCCCGCAGCGCCTCGGCCCAGCGGCTCGCGCACAGGCACCACCGGTCCCCCGGCACCAGGCCGGGGAACCCGAACCGCGGGTTCGGGGTCGTCAGGTCGTTGCCCTGCTCGCGGGAGAAGTCGAGGAACTCGGCGGTGACGCGGGCGCAGACGGTGTGCACGCCCGCGTCCTCGCCCCCGGTGTCGCAGCATCCGTTGCGGTAGAAGCCGGTGAGCGGATCGGTCCCGCAGGTCTCCAGCTCACCGCCCAGCACGTTGAGGGCCATCCGTGGAGTCTCCCGGCCGGGCGCCCGCCCTGCCGGTCGGGACGGGTACCGGACCGGCTACAGGGTCACCCCGAGCAGCGCGTCCAGCGCGGTGCGCACCTGCTGCGGGGCCGCGGTGTCGGTACCGCGGCGGGTGAGCGCCTCCTCGGCCCAGGCGTCGACGGCGGCGAGCGCACCGGGGGTGTCGAGGTCGTCGGCGAGGTGGGTCCGCAGCTTCGCGACCAGCTCGGCCGCGTCCGGCCCGGCGTCGAGGCCGACGGCCTCGCGCCAGCGGGTCACCCGTCGGTCGCCCTTCGCGTGCACCTCGTCGGTCCAGGACCGGTCGGTGCGGTAGTGCCCGTCGAGCAGGGCGACCCGGATGACGTTCGGGTCCACGCGGGCGTTGCGCAGCTTGGAGACGAAGACCAGGTTGCCCTTGGACTTCGACATCTTCTCGCCGTCGAGGCCGATCATGCCGGTGTGCACGTAGTGCCGGGCGAACGGGTGCTCACCGGTGAGGGACTCGGTGTGCAGGGCGCCGCACTCGTGGTGCGGGAAGATCAGGTCCGAGCCGCCGCCGTTGAGGTCGATCTGCGGGCCGAGCCGGTTCAGGCCGATCGCGGCGCACTCCACGTGCCAGCCGGGGCGACCGCGGCCGAGGCCGGAGTCCCAGGCGGGCTCGCCGGGGCGCGCGGTGCGCCACAGCAGCGGGTCGAGCCGGTTGCGCTTGCCCGGCCGGTCCGGGTCGCCGCCGCGCTCGGCGGAGAACCTCAGCATGGTGTCGAGGTCGTAGTTCGACTCGTAGCCGAAGTGCCCGGTGGCGGTCACGTCGTGGTAGACGTCGGGGTACTCCGGGTCGTCGATCCGGTAGGCCGCGCCGGCGGCGACGAGCTTCTCGACCAGCTCGGCGATCTCGGGGATCGCCTCGACGGCACCGACGAACTGGCGGGGCGGCAGAACGCGCAGCGCCTCCATGTCCTCGCGGAACAGGGCGGTCTCGCGCAGGCCCAGCACGACCCAGTCGTCCTGGTCGCGCTCGGCGCGCTCCAGCAGCGGCTCGTCGATGTCGGTGACGTTCTGGACGTAGTGCACGTCGTGGCCGAGGTCGCGCCAGTAGCGGTTGACCAGGTCGAACGTCAGGTAGGTGGCGGCGTGGCCGAGGTGGGTCGCGTCGTAGGGGGTGATCCCGCAGACGTACATCGTCGCGACCGGGCCCGGCGCCGTGGGCCGGACCCGGCCGGTGGCGGTGTCGTGCAGGCGCAGCGGCGGGCCGCTGCCCTCCAGTGCCGGGACGTCGGTCGGGGCCCAGGTCTCCATGCGGTCAAACCTACCTAGCTCTCGGAAGCGGTCACGCATGCGAACGCGCGGCGTCCGTCGCAGATTCCGGTGCGGGACGGGGTGCCGGTCACCACCACTCGACGTCGAGCTTGGCCTCGATGTCGCGGACGTGCCTGCGTGCGCAGGCCGGGCACAGCCGGCCGTCGCGGTCGCGCTCGTCGCGGTCGGTCGCCCAGCCCGCGACGGCGGCGACCCCGGCGTCGTCGGGACCGGGGGCGTCGCAGAGACGGCAGGCGGACGGCGTCACGCCCGCGATGGTGCTCCGGCGGCCTGGTCGGTGTCGAGCGCCGCGCGGCGCCGGCCGACCCGGTCGGCGATCATCGCGCACGCCATCAGCTGGATCTGGTGGAACAGCATGAGCGGCAGCACCACCAGCGCCCCGGCGGGGCCGCCGAACAGCACACCGGCGATCGGCAGCCCGCTGGCCAGCGACTTCTTCGACCCGCAGAACACGATCGCGATGCGGTCGGCGTCGTCGAAACCGAGCGCGCGGGCCCCGAGCGAGGTCACCACGAGCGCCAGCGCGAGCAGCACCAGGCAGATCCCGAGCAGCACGAGCAGCGAGACCGGGGTGAGCCGTCCCCAGATCCCGGCGACGACGCCCTCGCTGAACGCGGCGTAGACGACGAGCAGGATCGACCCGCGGTCCACCAGCGACAGACGCTTCTTGTGCCGGGCCACGAACCGGCCGATGAGCGGCCGTGCGGCCTGCCCGGCGAGGAAGGGCACCAGCAGGCGCAGCGCGATGTCACCGAAGCTCGACGCGTCGAACCCGCCGCTGGTGGCCAGCAGCAGCGCGGCCAGCACAGGGGTGAGGACCACCCCGAGCACGTTCGACACCGACGCCGCGACGATCGCGGCGGGCACGTTGCCGCGGGCGATGCCGGTGAAGGCGATCGAGGACTGCACGGTCGACGGCAGACAGCACAGGAACACGACGCCGGCGGCGAGCGGCGCGGGCAGCAGCCACTCCGGCAGCAGCAGCACCGACAGGCCGAGTAGTGGGAACAGCACGAACGTCGCCGCCAGGACGGTGCCGTGCAGCCGCCAGTTCCGCAGCCCGCCCAGCGCCTCGGCGGCGGAGAGGCGGGCGCCGTAGAGGAAGAACAGCAGGGCGATCGCGGCGGTGACGGCGACGTCGACGACCCCGACCATCGCGCCGCGCGCGGGGAACAGCGACGCGACGCCGACGGTCACGAGGAGCAACACCAGGAACGGATCGGGACGGACTCGCATGGGTTCCATCCTGCAAGCCGTCCGCCCATCGGGAAACCAACTGATCACCATGACTGTGTCCGCGATCTATGATGACCGGATGCTCGACCCCGTCCAGCTGCGGTCGTTCGCCGCCGTCGCGCGTGCCCGCAGCTTCACCCGGGCCGCCGCCACGCTCGGCGTCGGACAGTCCACCGTGAGCCAGCACGTGCGGCGCCTGGAGGCGACGGTCGGCCGCCCGCTGCTCGACCGCGACACCCACTCGGTGTCGCTCACCGTCGACGGCGAGGCGATGCTGGAGTTCGCCGCCACCATCCTCGACGCGGGTGACCGGGCGATGGCCCACTTCCGGGCGTCGCGGGTGCACGGCCGGGTGCGGTTCGGGGTGTCGGAGGACCTGGTCCTGACCCGGCTGCCCGCGGTGCTCGCGGACTTCCGCCGCCGCCACCCCGAGGTCGACCTGGAGCTGACCGTCGGTCTGGCCGGCGGGCTCGAACACCGCCTCGACGCCGGGGAGCTGGACCTGATGTTCGCCAAGCGCCTCCCCGGCCCCGACGACGGCCGGCTGGTCGTCCGCCGCGACCGCTTCGTCTGGGTCGGGGCGCCCGGACTTCCTCTCGGCCCCGGCGACCCGGTACCGGTCGTCGCCTACCCCCCGCCGAGCCTGTCGCGCACCGCCGCCGTCGGGGCCCTGGAGGCGGTCGGGCGGCCGTGGCGGATGGCCTGCACCAGCGGCAGCCTGTCCGGCCTGCGGGCCGCCGCCCTCGCCGGTCTGGGTGTGCTCGCGCACGCCGCGACGCTGGTCCCCGACGGGCTGGAGGTCGTCGGGGACCGTGCCGGGCTGCCCGAGCTGGGCCCGGTCGAGCTGGTGCTCGCGCACGGACGGCGGCGCAGCGACCCGGCCGAGGCGCTGGTCCGCAGCATCCGCACCGCAGACCTCCGTCCGGAGTCGTGGACACCCCCGAACGGCGGCTAGGGTCCCGGGCCGTGCGCCGCCTGCCGATCGTCCTGCTGCTCGCGATGCTGGTCGCCGGGTGCGGTTCGCCCGCCGCACCGGGGTCCCCGACGCTGGACCGGGTCGCGTCGTCGCACGTGCTGCGGGTCTGCTCCACCGGGGACTACCGGCCGCTGACCGCACTGGCCGCGGACGGCACCTGGTCCGGGATCGACGTCGACATGGCCCGCGACCTCGCCGCCGAGCTCGGTGCTCGCGCGGAGCTGGTCCGCACGACCTGGGCGACCCTACTCGACGACGTCGTCGCCGGGCGCTGCGACATCGCCGTCGGTGGCGTCTCGGTCACCCCGGACCGCGCGGAGCGGGCCGTGTTCACCGAGCCCTACCTGCGCGACGGCAAGACGCCGATCGCGCGCTGCCCCGACGTCGCCCGCTACGGCACGGTCGCCGACATCGACCGGCCCGGCGTCCGGGTCGTGGTGAACCCGGGCGGGACCAACGAGCGCTTCGCCCGGGAGACCTTCACCCGCGCGACGATCGTGGACCACCCGGACAACTCCACGATCTTCGACGAGATCGTGGCCGGCCGCGCGGACCTGATGGTCACCGACGCGATCGAGACCCGCTGGCAGGCCGCACAGCACCCCGGGGTGCTCTGCGCGGTGCACCCCGACGCCCCGTTCACCACGTCGGAGAAGGCCTACCTGACCCCGGCCGGCGACCCGTCCTTCACCGAGCGGGTGAACACCTGGCTGCGCGCGGCGCGCACCGACGGCACCTGGGACCGCCTCGCCCGCCCCTGGCTCGGCTGAGTCCACACCCCCTGCCGGGCGGCCACACCCGTCACGCCAGGTGTGGCCGCCGGGGAACGGGTGTGGCTGTCGGCCCCCTGTGCGACGGTGCGGGCATGCGCATCGTGGTGACGACACCGACCGGCACCGTCGGCTCCCTGCTGGTGCGCCTGCTCGTACAGGCCGGGCTGCACCCGGTGGCCCTGCTCCGCGACCCGGCCCGGCTGCCCCCGGACCTCGCCGGGCTGGTCGAGCCGGTGGTCGCGGACCAGACCGACGCCGACGCCGTCGTCGGCGCCACGCTCGGCGCGGACCGGCTGTACTGGGTGAACCCGCCCGCACCGCCCGGCACCGACCCGCTCGCCCACCAGGGAGCCTGCGCCGCAGTCGTCGCGGAGGCCGTGCGCCGCAACGGGATCGGCGCGACGGTGCTGCAGAGCAGCGGTGGCGCGGAGCTGCGCCGCGGCGCCGGGGACATCGACGGCCTGGCCGCGACCGAGCAGGCGCTCGACGCGACCGGCGCCCCGGTGCTGCACCTGCGGTGCGGCTACTTCATGTCGAACCTGCTGATGTCGGCCGACGAGATCGCCGGCGGGACGCTGTCGACGCCGTGGCCGCTCGACCACCCGCTGCCCTGGGTCGCGCCCGGTGACGTCGCCGCCGTCGCCGCGGTGCGGCTGCTCGGGCCGGTGTGGTCGGGGCGGTTGGTGCAGGCCGTGCACGGGCCGGCGGACCTGACGTTCGACGACGCCGCGGCAGTGCTCACCGGGGTACTCGGCCACCCGGTCCGCGCGGCGCACCTGCCCCGCGACGGGTTCCGGTCGATGCTGGCCGGCCTCGGCATGACGGCACCGGAGATCGACGCGGTCGCCGGGATGGCCGAGCGTCTCTCGGCCCCCGGGTACCTCGCCGAGCAGCGCCGCGACGCGGTGTCGACGACCCCCACGACGCTGCGCGCCTGGGCCGCGGAACACCTGCCCCCCGGTCCCGCCTGATCCCACGGGTCCACCGGGTACCCGCAGCGTCCCGTCGTGTCCCACGGTGACCTGTCACGTGCCGCGGCGCCCCGTCGCGTACCGCGGCGACCCACGCGTGGGGTGCCGGGGCACGCGACGGGTCGCCGCGCGGTCAGCCGGTGCGGCGGCGCAGGTAGTCCGAGACCACCTCCGCGCCGAGGCCGTCGAGGTCGGGCTGCACCACCCGTCCCCCGGCGCGGCGCGCGAGCCGGTTCACGAACGACAGCAGCCCCGGGTCGTCACCGAGCACGAAGAACGTGAACGCCGCGTCCATCCCGATCAGCCGGTCCAGGCCGTCCACCGTCGCCCGCAGCGTGTGCGGGCTGGGCGGGTAGTCGAAGAACGCCTCGCCGTCGGGTTCCAGGTGCGCGGTCGGCTCGCCGTCGGTCACCACCAGGACGACCGGCGTCGCGTCGGGCTGGCGGGCCAGCCGCTCCCGGGCCAGGAGCAGCGCGTGGTGCAGGTTGGTGCCCTGCATGTACACGCCCTCCAGCCCGATCAGCTCGGCCAGGTCCACGGTCTGCGCGTGCCGCCCGAAGGTGATCAGCGACAGGTCGTCGCCGCGGAACCGGGTGGAGATGAGCTGGTGCAGCGCCAGCGCGGTGCGCTTCATCGGCACCCAGCGCCCCTCGGCCACCATCGACCACGACGTGTCGACCAGCAGCGTCACCGCAGCCCGGGTGCGCTGCTCGGTCTCCACGATCTCGACGTCGGACACGTCGAGTGCCCGGTCGTCGCCGCCGGCGCGGCGCAGCTGGGCGTTGAGCAGCGTCCGCGGCACCGACCAGGCCTGGGTGTCGCCGAAGGCCCACGGCCGGGTCGACCCGGTCGCGTCGCCCGCCGCCCCGGCACGCCGGGTGTCGCGCTGCCCCTGCCGCCCGGAGATCCGGTCGGCGACGTCGCGCAGCACCGACTGCCCGAGTGTCCGCAGCGCCTTGGGCGAGAGCATCAGCGAGCCGTCGGGGGCGCGGCGGAACAGGTCCTGGCGCTGCAGCTCGCGTTCCAGCTCGGCCAGGGTACGGGCGTCGGCGGCGGCCTCCGGGCCGAGCATCTCGGTGAGCGCGTCGAGGTCGATGTCCTCCATGCGCGCGCCCGGGTAGCTCTGCGCGAGCTGTTCGGCCAGGGCGTCGAGCTGCCCCAGCTCCTCCATCGCGCGGGTCGCCTCGCCCATGCCCATCGGGTTCTCACCGCGGAAGTCGCCCTCCCCCGACCAGTCCTCGCCCGGGCGCAGACCCTGCAGCTGGGCGTCGAGCCGGGCCAGCGACTCCGACAGCCGCGGGTCACCGAACGCCTGCTGGGCCAGCTCGGCCAGCTCGGCGCGCTGCTCGGCCGACATCGAGTTCATCATCCGCTGGGCCGCGGCGGCCCGGGCGGCGAGCGCGTCGACCAGCTCCTCGGTGTTCTGCGGGTTCTCCGGGAAGTGCTCGCCGTGCTTGCCCATGAACTCGGCGAACTGCTCGGTGGTGTCCTCGCCGCGGGCGTGCCGGTCGAGCAGGTCGTTGAGGTCGTCGAGCATCGCGTTGATCCGCTCGACGTCCTCCGGGGTGGCGTTCTGCATGGCCTGCTTCATGCCCTCGAAGCGCTGGTCGAGCAGCTCCCGGCCGAGCAGGTCGCGGATCTCCTGGTAGGCCTCGCGGGCGTCGGAGGAGCGCCAGTCGTACTCATTCAGCTCCCGCACCGAGCCGCCGGTGTCGGGCGGCAGGGCGTCGAGCTGCATCTCGCGGAACCGCGCGTCGTCGGAGTCCTCGTTGCCCAGCGCCTCGCGCTCGGCGTCGAGGGCCCGTTGCAGCAGCTCACGGACCTCCTGCAGCGTCCCGTCGATGCGGTTGTCGCGCTGCAGGTCCCGGCGCCGCTCCCACACTCGGCGGGTGAGGTCGTCGAGCCCGCGCCGCCCGTCGAGGCCACGACGGAGCAGCTCCTGCAGCGCCTGACGCGGCGAGGAGCCCTCCATGACGTCGCGGCCGATCTGGTCCATCGCCGCCCGGATGTCGTACGGCGGCGCCAGCGGGTCGGGCCCGCCGGCGTAGGGGCCGTAGGCGTACCGGCGGCGACGACGCCGGGGATCAGCCATACGACACCGTGTCACCGTCGTCGGACTCATCCTTGGCCAGCTTGCGGGTCAGGAACAGGTACTCCAGCGCCAGCTCCGCGGCCGAGGCCATCGGGCCCGGGTCCTCGGTGCCCGCGGCGCCGAGCTTCGCGGCGATCTCGGTCAGCGCGTCGACCCGCGGCAGGGCGGCGACGACGTCGCGGGCGGGGATGCGCTCGCCGGTGCGGACCGGGCGGGTGGACACCTCCACGGCCAGCTCGTCGAGGTCGACGCCGCGCAGCGCGAAGCGGGCGGTGTCGGCGGTCGCGCGGCGCAGCAGGTGCTCGAGCACCTCGTCCTCGCGGCCCTCCTCCCCCGACGCGAACTCGATCTTGCCGCGGAGCACGGCCGGGACCGACTCCAGGTCGACCGGGCGGGCGTAGGCCGTCTCCTCGCCGGTCAGCGCGGCACGGCGCAGCGCCGCGGCGGCGACGGTCTCGGCCGCGGCCACGGCGAACCGGGCCGATACCCCCGAGCCCTGGTCGACCGCGGACGAGTCGCGCAGGTGCCGGGTGAACCGGGCGACGACCTCGAGCAGGTGCCGCGGCACCTCGGCGACGAGGTCGGCCTCCTGCGCGACGAGCTCGACCTCGGGGGCCAGCTCCAGCGGGTAGTGGGTGCGGACCTCGGCGCCGAACCGGTCCTTGAGCGGGGTGATGATCCGCCCGCGGTTGGTGTAGTCCTCGGGGTTCGCACTGGCCACGAGCAGCACGTCCAGCGGCAGCCGCAGCGTGTAGCCGCGGACCTGGATGTCGCGCTCCTCCATCACGTTGAGCAACGCGACCTGGATGCGTTCGGCCAGGTCGGGCAGCTCGTTGATGGCGACGATGCCGCGATGGGACCGCGGGACGAGCCCGAAGTGGATGGTCTCGGGGTCGCCCAGCGAGCGGCCCTCGGCGACCTTGACCGGGTCGACGTCGCCGATCAGGTCGGCGACCGAGGTGTCGGGCGTGGCGAGCTTCTCGGTGTAGCGGTGGTCGCGGTGCACCCAGGCGACCGGCAGGTCGTCGCCGAACTCGGCGGCGCGCCGGATCGAGGCGGGCACGATCGGCTCGTAGGGGTGCTCGCCGATCTCGGAGCCCTCGATGACGGGGGTCCACTCGTCGAGCAGGCCGGCCAGCGACCGCAGCAGGCGGGTCTTGCCCTGGCCCCGCTCACCGAGCAGGACGAGGTCGTGGCCGGCGAGCAGCGCCCGCTCGAGCTGCGGGACGACGGTGTCGTCGAAGCCGACGATGCCGGGCCAGGGGTCGCGGCCCTCGCGCAGGGCCGCCAGGAGGTTGTCGCGGATCTCGTGCTTCACGGGTCGCTGTACGTGACCGGACGCACGCAGCGCACCGACGGTACGGGGAAGGTCAGGTGTGACGGGCACGATCTCCACGCTACGCCCGGTTCCGGACTGCAGCGCGTCGTCGCGGAACCGTGTTCCGCGGACCGGACTAGAATCTGTCTGGTTGTACAGATAGTTTGTCGGTATGGCCGATCCCACCCCCGACGGGCGACGACGACGCGGCGCCGACACCCGTCGCGCGCTGGTGCGGGCCGCCGTCGACGTCGTCACCGCGCACGGCTTCGACCGGCTGACGCTGCGCCAGGTCGCGGACCGCGCCGGTGCGTCGGCCGCGTCGGCGACCTACCACTTCGGCACCCTCGACGCGCTGTTGGAGGCGGTCGCCGTCGAGCTGGAGCACGACGCCGTCGCACGGCTGGGCGAGCTGACCCGCCGGGCCCGCTCCGGTGACCTGACCCTGCTCGACGCCTGCACCGCCTACCTGGTCGACCTGCTCGGCCCCCGCCGCCCGGTGTTCCTGACCATGCTGGAGCTGCGCGTCCGCGTCGCCCGTGGCCACGGCGGCACCGCCACCGGCCCGGCCGCCGCGGAACCCGACGCGGCGCTGGTCGACCTCATCCAGGACCACGTCGGGAACCGGGAACGGGCCCGCGAGCTGTTCGCCGGGGTCTTCGGGCTGTCCGCGCTGGCCGTGTTCGCCCCCGTCCCGCCGGGCGAGCCCGAGCTGCGGGCCCGGATGGCCCGGCTGCTCGCCGGAGCCGGGCTCACCACCCACGACGACCACGCCGTCCCGCAGGAGACCCCGCACGAGACCCAGGAGGACCGGTTCCCGTGACCGCCACCCGATCCCCCGGCGCGCCCGACCGCGACGCCCTCGCCGCCCGTTTCGGGCCCCGGCGGGCCGACCTCGCGGTGCGCGCCCGGACCGCGGGCGACCCG